>DYDC01000049.1 GCA_020718125.1 Methylacidiphilum sp.
GGCCGTGCGGGACGCCCGGCCCACTCTGATGCCAGACGCGGAACTCGCGGAGGCACTGCTCGTAGCCTGACGGGGCTTGTCCCTTGTTGCCAGCCCACCCGGCGTTGAAACGCCGGGCTATTCTCGACCGTCCCTTTCGGGACTTGGCGCGGGTGTCAAGTTGCGCCCCGTGGAGAAGATCGTGAAGTTCCTGCGCACGCTGACGGGCGAGCTGGACGGGAAACCCCTTTAGTCACAGCGCCAGTCCAACCGCGATGCGCCGCGCTTCTTGTTGAAGCGGGAGTCGGGACATGACGACGGCGCGCGCACCTTCATCGGCAACAGCCACTGATTGCCGGGACGCGCGCCGGGGCGGGGCGGCTGGCGCTGTTCTGGGCGCCGGCGCTCGAACGCGGCTTTTCGCCGTTCTGGAAGTAGCGCTGAAGTGGAATGGTCCTGGCTTGGCCAGAAAAGGGTTTGACACGCCGAAAACCCGCCTTACATTTGCCACCAACATGAAGTTCACCCGATACGCGTTTCAGTTTGCCGCGGCCAGCTATTACTTCAGCCGGCCGGGCCTGGAGCGTCTGTCGGGGTAGGCAACACAAACACCGACAACCGCAGGCCCGCGAGGGCTTGCGGTTTTTTTGTGCCGCCAGCCCGCCGCGAGCGAAAGGAACCCATGATTATCGGCCTGAAACCGAGATCGTCTGAGGAACAAGTCCAGGAAGTGGCCCATACCGTGAGGAAGTTCGGGTATGAGCCTCGCATCATCCGTGGCGTCGAGCTGACCGTCATCGCGGCGGTGGGCGACGAGCGCCGGCATCACACGCTGGAGACGCTGACGGTATTCCCGCAGGTGGACCACGTCACCGCGGTCCAAAAGCGTTACAAGCTCGTCAGCCGCGATTTTCACAAGACTGACTCAACCGTGCATGTCGGCGGCGTGGCGGTCGGGCCGGGCCATTTCCATGTCATCGCCGGGCCGTGCTCGGTGGAGAGCGAGCGGCAGACGCTGGAGGTGGCTCGCGCCGTGCAGGCGGCGGGCGCGACGCTGTTGCGCGGCGGGGCGTTCAAGCCGCGCACGTCACCCTACGACTTCAGCGGGCTGGGCAGGGACGGCCTGCGCATTCTCAGGCAGGCGCGGCGGGAAACCGGCGTGCCGATCGTGACGGAGGTCATGTCGCCGGAGGACGTCGAGACGGTCGCGGACTATGCCGATATGTTGCAGATCGGCACGCGCAACGCGCAAAACTTCGCGTTGCTTCACGCCGCGGGGCAGTCGCGCAAGCCGGTGTTCCTCAAGCGCGGCATGTCCGCGACGGTTGAGGAGTGGCTCAACGCGGCCGAGCACATCGCCGCGCAGGGCAACTCGCGGATCATTCTCTGCGAGCGCGGCATCCGGACCTTCGAGACCTCCACGCGGTTCACGCTCGACCTCAACGCCGTCGCCGTCGCCAAGAAGGAGACGCATCTGCCCGTGTTCGTGGACCCGAGCCACGGGGTCGGCCGGGCCGACTTGATCGTGCCGCTGGCCCGCGCCGCGGTGGCGGTGGGCGCGGACGGGTTGATGGTCGAGGTGCATCCCGACCCGAAGAAGGCGCTCAGCGACGGCTCACAGCAAGTGACGCCGGACCGGTTCTCGGAGTTGATGGTGGCGCTGCGGCCGTTCGTGGAACTGATGGGCAGGGAGATGGGATGAGAGTTTGGCAGAGCATGGCGCCACGCTCCACGGCTTGCGCTCCACAAACCGCTCAGACCGCCCCGACGCGGCTGATGCGCCAGAGCAATACCATGCCGATGATCTGGAAAGCGAGATTGGGTATCCAGATGAGTATCTCCGGGCAGAGGGCGGGCTGGTTGCTGAGGGCCTTGGCGAGGATGACCATGAAGTAATAGAAGAAAGCCAGCCCCAGCGCGAAGGCGATGCCGATGGTGGTCTCACGCCGGTGCGCGCGGATGCCGAACGGGATGCCGATCATCGCAAACGCGACGCAGGCAAACGAAACCGCCCAGCGTTCGTGCGCGTGCACGACGTAGGGCGACGGGTTGATGCCGTGCTGGCGCAACAGGGCGATGGTCGGGACCAGTTCGGTAAACATCATCTGCTCGCTCGTCTTCTTCACCGGCTGTGCCGCGGCCAGCATTGTGGCCACATCCATCACCAACTCGTAGTTGTCCGCCACAATGCCCGGCCGGACCTTTTGCGGGTTGCCGGGATCATCCGGGTCGCGCGCTTCCGACCGCACGGAGCGCAGGAGAATCTTGACCTGCTTCTGGTCTATGTTCGGCTGGAGCCAGCCCTCGACGGCGCGAATGCTCTGGAGGACGTTGCCGCGCGCATCGAGCTGGTAGATCGTCACGTCGCGGATGTGGTTGCCCTTCACGCGCCGCACGTAGATGAGGTAACCAGGGAACTCATCATTGAAGCGCCCCTCCTGCAACTGCGCGGTCGGGTGTTCCAGGCCGAGCCGCACGAGGTTTTGTTTGAAAGCCAGCTTCAGCGGCGGCGATTCCTGCAAGTTAAATTCCAGGCACACCAGCGACATCAGGAACGCCACCAGCAACACGGGCGCGATCAACTGCCAGAAGCTCATGCCGCACGCCCGCATCGCGCTGATCTCGTTGTCGGCGGAAAGCCGCCCGAAGACCAGCAGGCAGGCGGTCATGATGCCCATCGGCAGCGAGAACGTGAGCACGAACGGCAACAGGTAAACCATCTGGCTCAAGACCGGCCAGGCCGGCACCGACCGCGTTGAGAGCAGGTCCAGCAGCCGTTTGATGGCGTTGCCGGCCAGCAGCACGATGCTGAAGATCAGCACCGACAGCACGAACGTCACCACAATCTGCCGCAGGATGTATCGCTGGAGCGTGTTCACCGGTTCAATTCGGTCCGAAGTCCTCGCCGGACTGTTCGGTCGAAGCTTGCCGATGCCCCTTCAATTGCTCAATCTCACTCTGAAACAACCGCACCAGTTTCCGCAGCCTCACCCGCAGGTCCACCGTCTCCAGTATCTCCTGCTTCTGGCGGAAATCCGGCAGCAACAACAACGCCGAGAAGTCCGCCAGCACCTCCGGGTCATGGACGCTGGTGAGCGCCTTCAGCGAGTCTTCCACCAGCGACTTCTTTCCCGTCCCGCGCAACTCGACCAGCTCGGAGACCGTCGCCGCCAGCGCATTGGTCTTGGCGCAGCTCGCGTGGCGGGACGGCAGCTCCTCGATGGTGGCCACACGGTAGGGCTTGTCTTCGCGAAAGCCGGTGAATCGCACGCGACTGTAGCCCTGCAACAGCACGTTGGAGGTGCCGTCGCCGAGCTTCACCGCCGCGCGCACGATCCCCACGCACGCCACGTCGCACGGTTCCGGCTCCGGCTGTCCCGGCTGCGGCTCCTCGCGCATCAGGGCCACCGAAAACATCCGGTTTGTCTCCAGCGCGTCCTTGAGCATCGCGCGATAACGCGGCGCGAAGACGTGCAGCGGCAGCACCGCCTGCGGGAACAGCACCGCGTTCGGCAGCGACATCACCGCGATGGCGTCAGGGAGCTTCATCTCGATTCACGATACTGCGCGCGGGGTTCGACGCAAGTCTTGGAAGCCGGCAATCTGTGTGGTGCGGGCTTGGGTCAGGGCGTTACGCATTACGCTTCCCGTAATTCACATCCAGATCCCGCGCCGCCTTCACCTCGTCCACGCGCTTGACAGGCATCGTGAACGGCGCGCGGCGCAGCATCGCGGCGTCGCGCTCGATCTCCTCCGCAATCTGGCGCATCACCGCAATGAACCGGTCCAGCGTCCGCTGGCTCTCGGTCTCCGTCGGCTCGATCATCAACGCCTCCGGCACCGTCAGCGGGAAGTAAACCGTCGGCGCGTGAAACCCGAAATCGAGCAGCCGCTTCGCGATATCGCGCGCGCCGGCGCCCTGCTTCTTCTGCCGGCGCGCCGAGAGCACCACCTCGTGCATGCACGGCTGCGGGAACGGATCGTCATACAGGTCGCGCAACTTGGCCTTCACGTAGTTCGCATTGATGATCGCCCCGCGCGAGACGCGGCGCAGGCCCTCGGCCCCGTGCGCGCGGATGTAAGTATGCGCGCGGACCAGGATGCCGACGTTGCCGTAGAACGTCCGCATCCGGCCGATGCTCAACGGCCGGTCGTAATCCAGGGCGAACGCCGGCTCGTGGTGCGCCGGGCGTGGAGCGTTGGCCGCGCCGGCGTTCACGTGCTTCACGATTCTCGGCGCCGGCAGATACGGCGCCAGCGCGCCCTTCACGCCCACCGGCCCCGCACCCGGCCCGCCGCCGCCGTGAGGCGTGCTGAAGGTCTTGTGCGGGTTCAGATGCACCACATCGAAGCCCATGTCGCCCGGCCGCGCCAGGCCCAGCAGTGCGTTGAGGTTCGCGCCATCATAATAAAGGAGCGCGCCCTTCTCATGCGCCAGCCGCGCGATGTCCAGGATGCGTGTCTCGAAAATGCCGTGCGTGCTCGGATTGGTGAGCATCACCGCCGCGACCTGGTCGTCGAGCGCGGCCCGGAACGCCTCGAAATCCACCTCGCCGTTCGCCGCCGACGGGATCGTCACGACCTCGTAGCCCGCCATGCGCGCCGAGGAGGGGTTGGTGCCGTGCGCCGAATCGGGCACGATGACTTTCTTTCGCGGGTTGCCGCGCTGCGTGTGGTAGGCGCGGACCAGCAGCAAGCCCGTCAACTCACCATGCGCGCCCGCCGCCGGCTGGAGCGTGAACGCGTCCATGCCAGTGATGGCGCAAAGCATCTGTTCCAGTTCCGCCAGCAACTGCAACATGCCCTGGGTCGTGGACGCCGGCTGGTAGGGGTGGAGGTTCGCAAACCCGGCCAGCGACGCCATCTGGTCGTTGACCTTGGGGTTGTATTTCATCGTGCAGGAGCCGAGCGGATAGAAATGCGTGTCCACGCTGAAGTTGAGCTGGCTCAGCCGCGTGTAGTGCCGCACCACGTCCACCTCCGACACCTCCGGCAGGTCGGCGCCCCGCTCGCGCAACAACTCCTGCGGCACCATCTCCACCAGCTTCTTCTTCGGCCCGTCATACACCGGCAGCGCGTAGCCGCGGTGGCCCGGCACGGATCGCTCGAAAATCAGAAGGTCTTTCATCGGTGCGAAATCGGCAGTTCGTGATGCTCGGTGGCGCGGCGCAGCGCGTCGGCCAGCCGCTCGATGTCGCTGGAGAGCTTGACCTCCGTCACGCACACCAACAGCTCGCGTTCCATCTGCGGGAAGAACCGGCTCAACGGCACGCCGGCGAGGATGCCCTCGCGTTCGAGACGGCTGCAGACCGTCCGCGCCGGGACGGGACAGGTCACGACAAACTCGTTGAAGAACGGCGTGCGCGGCCATTTCAGCGCGAAGCCCGGCAGCGCGGTGATCGCGTCGGCGGCTTGGTGGCTGCGGAGCAGGTTCAGTTCCGCCAACTCGCGCATCCCCGCTTTGCCGAGCACGGCCATGAAGATGGACGCCCGCAGCGCCATCAGCGACTGGTTGGTGCAGATGTTCGAGGTGGCCTTCTCGCGGCGGATATGCTGTTCGCGCGCCTGCAATGTCAGGCAGAACGCCCGCCCGCCATCCGCGTCCACGCTGCGGCCGACGATGCGGCCGGAAATTTTGTGCACCAGCCGCTGGCTGCTGGTGAGAAACCCGACGTAAGGCCCGCCAAAGCTGAGCGGGATGCCGAGCGGCTGGCCCTCACCGAGCGCCAGGTCGGCGCCGTATTCGCCCGGCGGCTTGAGCGCACCGAGCGAGATCGGGTTCACGCACGCGACGAACCACGCGCCGCTCGGCTCGATCAGCTCGCCGGCGCGCTGCATCGGCTCGATGCAGCCGAAGAAGTTCGGCGACTGGAGAATCACCGCCGCGGTCACGTCATCCACCTTTGCGGCGAGCGCGTCGAGGTCGGTCACGCCATCCACCGTCGGCAGCTCGACGATCTGCACGCCGAGGCCGGCGAGGCAGGTCCGCAGAATCTGCCGATACTCCGGATGCACCGCGCTGGAGACCAGCAGCTTGCGCCGGCGTGGCTGCGCGCCGAGCGCCAGGAACGCGCTCTCGCCCACCGCCGAGCCGCCGTCGTAAAGCGAGGCGTTGGAGACATCCATCCCCGTCAGGCGGCAGATCATCGTCTGGTATTCGTAAAGCACCTGCAACGTGCCCTGGCTCGCCTCCGCCTGATACGGCGTGTAGGCGGTGTAGAACTCGCCGCGGCTGGCGAGGTGGTCAATCACACTCGGCACGAAATGTTCATAGGCGCCCGCGCCGATGAACGAGAGGAGTTGGTCCAGCGAGCGGTTCCGCGCGGCGAGCGACTTCAGTTCGCGCTGAAGCTCCGGCTCGGAGAGCGCCGGCGGCAGTTCGAATTGGGACTGCCGTAGCGCTGGCGGGATTTCCGCGATAAGCGCATCGAAGTCGCGCGCTCCTATTTCGCGCAACATCGCGTCAAAGTCGGCGTCGGTGTTCGGGATGTAGTCCATGTCAGAAAAGACCGCCCCGACAAACGGTCGGGGCGATCACAAAGTCAGGTCCTGGCGATCTTACTTCTCGTCCTCGTCCTCGTCCTCGCCTTCTGCCTCGGCGAGGTGCTCCTCATAATCGCTGTCGCTCATCAGGTCATCCAGCTCGGCCGGGTCGCTCATCTTGATCTTGAAGAACCAGCCCTTGCCGTAGGGGTCTTCATTGACCAGCGCGGGGTTGTCCACAATGGCCGCGTTGATCTCGACGACCTTGCCGCTGACCGGCGCGTAGATGTCGCTGGCGGCCTTCACCGACTCCACGACCGCGCAGTCGGCGCCGACCTCGACCGTGTCACCGAGTTTCGGCAGGTCCACATAGACAATGTCGGTCAGTTCCTCCTGCGCGTAGTCGGAAACACCGACGGTGACGATGTCCTTGTCTTTGGCCTTGCCCACGCGGGCCCACTCGTGGGTTTCGGCATACTTGAGGTCGGTAGGAATATTCATGTCTGTGTCCCGCTATGGTTTTCGATAAATGGGTTTTGGCACGACCCGCGCCGGGAACCGTTTGCTCCGGATTTCAATCTCGATCATCTGTCCGTCGCGCGCGCCGTCGGGGGGCGCATAGCCCATCCCGATCCCGACGCCCAGCGACGGCGACTGCGTGCCGCTGGTCACCTCGCCCGCCGGCGCGCCCGCGATCACGATCCGACAATGCGGCCGCGGTGGCGCGCTCTTGCCGCTCATGCGGAAGGCAGCGAGGATTTTGCTAGTGCCAGAAAGCTTCTGGCGTTGCAAGCGTTCTTTTCCCGTGAACGCCGGTTTCCCCAACGCGACGTAGCGCGACAGGCCGGCCTCGATCGGCGACGTGTCCTCGTCCAGCTCGTGGCCGTAGAGCGGGTAGCACATCTCCGTCCGCAACGTGTCCCGCGCTCCCAGCCCGCACGGCTTCGCGCCTTCCCGGAGCAGGAGAGTCCATATCTCCGGCGTCGCGCCGGACGGCATGAGAAGCTCGAATCCATCCTCACCCGTGTAGCCCGTGCGCGCGACGAACATCTCCGCGCCCGCCAGCATGAGCTTCACGATGCGGTTGCGCGCCACGCGTGCCGCGACGCCGGGCGCCAGTTTCTCCATCACCGCCGCGCTGCGCGGCCCTTGCAGCGCGATTGCGCCGGTCGTATCGGAAACATCTTCAATTTGAGATTTGAGATCTTGGATCTCGGACTGCCGCCGAATATGCGCGATGTCCGCGTCAATCCGCGACGCGTTGATCACCAGCAGATACGCCTGTTCTGAGACGCGATAGGCATAGAGATCGTCCACTGTTCCGCCCCGCTCGTTGCACATCAACGTGTATTGGCCCTGACCGACGGCGAGCTTGGTAATGTCGTTGGTGAGCAGGCCGTTGAGGAACGCGGCGGCCTGCGGCCCCGTCACGCGCAACTCGCCCATGTGCGAGATGTCAAAGATGCCGCAATCGCTCCGCACCGCCACGTGCTCCGCGAGGATGCCGTCATATTGGACGGGCATGTCCCAACCGCCAAAGTCCACCAACCGCGCCCCAAGCGCGCGATGGCTCGCCCACAGCGGCGTTCGTTTCAGTTGCACCTCGCTCGACATGGCCGCGAACGTAGGAGACACCGCCACAGTTGTCAAAAGCTTTGCGTGTGGCATGAGCGCGCAACCGCGCCATCGTGCCAGCAGATTGATTCAACCGTCCTTATAGGACTCTTGGCGAAATTGGCGATGACGTCTTATAGTCCGGCCGCATCGTCGCCAAAATATACATAGGGCCATTCCTCCGGCTTGCTGACCAATCCTTTGGCTGGCTGCGCCAGTTGGTTTAATCCGGGCGGAACGCAGTTGACGGTGATGAAATAAATCTCGTTCTGCGGGTTCACCCACAACGGCACGTCATGCGGCAGGGTTTTCCTCGTTGGAAGGTCCACTGAAGCGCAGCCTATGGCGGCGGTTCGGCTCGGGCAACGTCGAAATGCCGGGGGATTCCGGGCAGGGACGCCGCGCTGCGGCGTCCGAATGCCGTTTATTATGAAATGATTTCGGACGGCGCAGCGCGCCGTCCCTACCCAAACGCCTTCGTCCCGCCCACCGTCTCGCTCCGCGAGCCGATGAAAGTTTTCGACAGCCTGCCGGTGGGCGCCCGCGTCCGGCTCAAGATGCGCGCGATGAACGAAACCGGCCACGGCCCGTTCGGGGAGGAAGCGGCAATCGTGGTGAGTTGAACGAAGGTGTGGCCGGTGGTGGCTGGAACGCGGTGCTGCAATCTTCAATTGTCAGCTTTGGAAAACTCAATTGAGATGCCAAGGCCTGCGAGCGTCTTCAAGAAAGCTGCCTCCAATCTGAGCGCCCACACTGCCCCACTGGCCTCGATGAACAGAGTCAAATGCGATCCCTTCTTACACAACTGACGCAACAATTCTGCGTGGCCTCTCAAAATCCTGCTGACGCGAGAACACCAACATGCAACATCGTCGCCGTTCCGACACGGCAACTCTAAGACCCAGAAATCAAAATCCCTACCAGCTATTCGCTCGAATTGGGACGGCGGCTTTCACGTCACCCTGTTGATTCGCAACAATGAGTTGGTAATAGTATGGGTGATTTGGGCGTCTAAATGCCTCACTTCTCCGTGGCGAGAGCCTTGATCTTCTCCAGCGTGAAGTCTTCGGCGGGAATCTCGATGTCGCGCTCGCTCTTGGAGCCGTCGAGCATGGTGCGGCGGCTGTCGTCGGCCGGCTCGATGACAAGGGTGGCGGGCGCCCAGCGGTTGTTCTCCTGCTTGATGACCTTCTCGACGTTGAGGCGTTTCACAAGCTTGCCGTCCTTGCCGAACTTGTGGAGGCGCATCGGCAGCGACATTTCGGGGCTGATCCAGCTCTTGATGAGCGAGTAGCCGGTGACGAGGCCGTCGGACGGTCGCGACTCGATGATCTTGCACGGCTTCAGGTCCACGACTTCCTCGCCGACGATCTTCTGCGACGGCCAGCGCCAGAAATCCTCGGTGAGGTCTTCGATGGCGAGGTCGGAGTCGAGGAACGGCTTGGTCATCAGTTCCGGCGTCAGGGGCGTGACCTTGTCGGGCGGCTCGAAAAGGAAACCGGCGGTCTTGCCGTCACCGGGCTTCTCGACGAGCAGCGCGCGGCCTTTGAATTCGTCCGGCCAGAGGGCCTGGTAAAGAACCTTGGTGGCCTCGCCGTCGCGGCGGCTCTTGATGAGAAGCTGGCGCGCGTCGCGTTTGCCAGAGCCGGGCACGCTGAGGATGAGCTTGGCGCGGATGCGGAAGCCGGAGGTCTTGCGCGAGTCCACGACCTTGCTGATGAGTCGCTGGGCGGTGAGGTCGTCGGCAGCAGAAAGATCCGGATGGCCCGCTAAACACGCGAAACACACGAAAGCCAGAAGCCGGAGAAGTTTGGCGGCGTTCATGGTCGTTCTCCGTCATTCGTATCGCAAGGCGGCGCTGGGGGGCATGCGGGAGCCGCGGTAGGCGGGGTAAAGTCCGCCGAACATGCCGAGACCGAGAGCGATGAGCAGCGCGAGCAGGAAGAGATTCAGGCTGATCTCGCCCTCGATCTTGCCGTGCATGAAGGGCGTGGCTTGCATCAACTTGACCGAGACGAACCCGATGGCGATGCCGGCGAGGCCGCCGATGAAACTGAGGACCATGGATTCGTAGAGGATCATCTTGACGATGCGTCGTCGGCGCCAGCCAATGGCGAGCAGGATGCCGATCTCGTGGAGCCGCTCGAAGACGCTCATGAGGACGGTGTTGGTGACGCCGACCGCGCCGACGACGAGCGCGATGATGGAGGTGGCCCAGCTCATGGCCTTGGCGACCTGGATGGCGGTGTTGTTCTGGGCCATCTCGCCGGACTTGAACGCGCTGTAGCCGGAAAACTTCGCCTTGATCATCTTCTGCAACTCGCCCTTCTGCTCGTCGGTGGTGGCGGCGTCGAGCTTCAGGTTCATGAAATTGACCTTGCCGGTGTGCTCGGTCAGACGCTGGAGTTGCGGCAGGGCCACGATGACCGCGCCGTTCTCGACCAACGCCGAACTCTCGAAGATGCCGCACACGGTAAGTTCTCCGGCCTCGATCTGGACGGGCGAACCAACGCCTTTCTTCAGCATGTCCGAGGCGATGGCGCCGATGACGGCGACACGCTCGGTGTTGTTGGTGGGCCAGCGGCCCTTGACGAGCTTGAGGTGCTGCCAGAGGAAGCTGTTCAGTTCCCAGCCGAAGATGAGCATCGCAGGCGCGTCCTCGATGCTGACGAGGTCGCTGAGCAGGCCGCTGGCCTCCTTCACGCGGGGCAGCTTCAGCAGGTCGGTCTTGATGCCCTCGGCGAACGGGACGGGCAGCGGGCTTTGGCTGGTGATCTTGGTGACGATGAGGTCGGTGCCGCGGGCGGTGTAGGCGCGCTCCCAGCTTTTCTGGAAGCCCCACGCGATGCTGGTCAGCGCGACGACCGCGCCGATGCCGATGGCGATGCCGGCAATGGTCAGCAGGCTGCGCGTGCGGCGCCGGAGCAGGTTTTTATAAACGATCGTCAGGAAAACCACAGGGGCCTTTCACGTTCTTCAGGTGCGCGCGTCCGAGACAACCCGGCCGTCAAGCACCCGGAGCATACGGTCGGCAAAGTTAGCGACGTTCGGGTCGTGGGTGACGACGATGAGCGTCATGCCGCGTCGTTGGTGGACGCTCTGGAGCAGTTCCATGATGCGCTGGGCGTTGGCGCTGTCGAGGTTGCCGGTCGGCTCGTCGGCGAGCAGGAGTTTCGGCTCATTGGCAAGGCTGCGGGCGACCGCGACGCGCTGGCGCTCGCCGCCGGACATCTTCCGCGGCAGGTGGTGCATGCGCTCGCTGAGGCCGACGGATTTCAACAACTCGGTCGCGCGGCGCTGGCGTTCGACGGGCGACCACGGCATCTCGAACATGGGCACCTGGACGTTTTCGACCGCCGTCAGTGTCGGGATCAGGTGGAACGACTGGAAGACGAAGCCGATGTTTTCGGCGCGAAACCTGGCGATGTCGTGGATTTCGGCGACCGACTTGCCGTGGAAGAACACTTCGCCCTCGCTCGGCTCATCGAGCGCGCCGAGGATCTGAAGGAGCGATGACTTGCCGCTGCCGCTGGGACCGACGATGGCGACGAATTCGCTCTCGTGGATCCTGAAATCAACGCCGCGGAGGGCCTGCACGCGGCCTTCGTCGAAGGATCGCCGCACATCCCGCGCTTCGATCAGGACGTCGCTCATGGGGCTGGCGTCGCCCGTCAACTGCGGCGGACGGCGGGTTTGGGGACGGGATGCAAACCGAAGAGTTTCGCCAGGAACTGCTCGACGATCTGATTGAACTCGCGCGGGCGCTCCATCATTGGCGCATGGCCGCAACGCGGGATGAAGTGCAACTCCGCGTTCGGCAGGCACTCCTTGAACTCATGCGCCACGCTCGGCGGAGTGATGTTGTCGTCCTCGCCCCAAGCCAGCAGCACCGGGCATCGGACCTGATGCAGCACGTGCCGCAGGTTGTCGTGTTTGGCGGACTTGGCCACGCGGATGATTTTCAGCGCCCGGCGCGGATCGAACATGGTTTCCTTCACCTCGTCTATCAACGCCTCGGTCACGTGTGATTCGTCGTAGAAAACCTCGCGGACTTTGGCCCGCAACCAGTCCTTCGATGGACGACGCGGAACCCGGGTTTCAAAGCCTCTCTCAAACAACCCGGAACTCCCCGTGAGAATGAGCGCCGCGACCCGTTGGGGGTAGCGCAACGCCACCTGGAGCGCGATGTGGCCACCGAGAGAGTTGCCCCCGATGACGGCGCGTTGAATGCCCTCACGGTCCAGCAACTCCTTTGCGCGCCCCGCCAAACCTCCCACGCCGGTTTCGTGCCGCGGCATCTCGAACACCGGCAAGTCCGGCAGCAAGACATTCCACCACCTCTCCCTCAAGTGCTGCGCGCAAGCCCCCCAGTTATCCGTCTTGCCAAACATCCCGTGAAGCAACAATGCATTCCGGCCGGTCGGACTCCTGTCTTCCCGTCCGTTGCTCGCATCTTGTAAACGTCCGCTTCGCTTCATTTTTCGCATCACCCTCCATCACCCTCTGCACCGCCGCGGCCAAACATCGTCTGAACCAACCCGCTCGCAAGCCGGCACCGCCGGCCGCAGTGTAGCGGGTGACTCCCCCATCTGGCAATTGCAGATTTTGCCCTACAGGAGCGTGGGGCGCAACTTGACACACGCGCCAAGTCCCGAAAGGGACGGTCGAGAATAGCCCGGCGTTTCAACGCTGGGT
>DYDC01000050.1 GCA_020718125.1 Methylacidiphilum sp.
ATACCGCGGGCAATCGCGAAAGGGGCCGGGGCTACTTCGCGACCGCTTTTCGGGAGGCGATGTTGTCGCCGGGGATGTCCACAAAGATGCCCGGGGCGGTCTCGAAGTGGACGGTGCCGTCGGCCTCGACGCGGTTGACGAGGCCGCGCAGGGTGCGTCCGTCCTTGGTGGCGATCTCCGTGTCGGGAATGAACAGGCGCCGCATCTGGATATTGCTGAGGGTGGTGGTCTGGCCGACCCGGATCTGAAGTGGCGTGCTGACTTCGGCGTAACCCGGCTTGATGAGTTTCACGACGCGCTGGCCTTCGAGGACATCGCTGATGAGTAGCGGCGTGGAGTATTGGGTGTTGGGCGGGCCGACGGTGGCGCCGCGTTTGTCGCCGTCCACGAACACATCCACCCCGGCCGGAATGGTGATGACCTGGAGAATGCCCACGCGCCGCTCCAGCGGGATGGTCAACTGCAGGTCCTCGCCCTTCTTGAGCGTCACCTTGCGCACGGTCTCGGGATAGTTCGGCATGACGATCTTGATCGTGTATTCGCCGTCGTGGAGCTTGGCGAGGACGATGGGCGCCTTGCCGCGGGACTCGCCGTTGAGATAGACCTCGCCGCCTTTCGGGTCGGTCTCGACGCGGATGCGGGCGTATTTCTCCTGAAGGGTGGCGTTGACGGTGTATTCCTCCTTGCCCTTGACCTCGACCTCCTGCTCGAACGGTTCGTAGCCGTCGAGTTCGAGGCGAACCTTGTGTCTGCCGGCGAGGACGTTCTGGATGCTCTGCGGCGATTCGCCGATGTAGGAGCCGTCGAGGTGGACCCCGGCTTTTTCGGGCGTGGAAGTGACTTTGATGGCGGTGAGGAGCGATTTCAGTTCGAGCGAGACGAGTTTTGGCTGGCGGCCGGCGATGACCACCATGGCTTCCTTGGTTTCGTAACCGTCGCGCTTGAGGATGACGCGGTGCTCGCCGCCGGGCAGGTCGGTCATTAGCAGCGGTGTTTTTCCGCGGGACGCACCGTCCATCAGCACCTCGGACTCGGACGGGAACGATTCAATGAGCACCAGGCCGGTCAACGGCCGCAGCGCCAGGTCGAGCGGGGTGATGACGCCGGCGCGCACGTTGACCGTGGCGCGCGTCTCCACTGAGCCTTCTTTGCTGGCCACCACGAGATGTTCGCCGGTTTGCACACGCAGGCGCATGGGCGAGGCGCCGTCGGCGCGCTGGCCGTCCACCTCGATGATCGCGCCGGCCGGCGAGGTGCGCACGTCGAGAACCTCGCCTTCGTTTTTCTGGCAGCCGGTCAGTGCCAGCAGCCCGAAGGCGGCCGCGATGTCAAGGATGGACAGGAGTCGTTTCATCGCCGCAAATGCTGCTGGACGATAATCAGCCGCCGCTCGGCTTCCTTGTAGCGGTCGTCCTCGCGGTCCGGGACGCGGGCCATGATCTGCTGGAGGGCTTCGCGGGCGCGGGTCCACTCGGAAAGCCGGACGGCCTTGTCCACGTTGAAGCGCAGGTTGTCCACGAGTTGCTTGAGCATGTCGGTGGCCTCGGCTTCGAAGGCGACCGCCTGCCGGTAAATCTCCGGCTTCGGCTCGATGGTCTCCAGGCTGAGCTGCACGAGTTGGAACGCCTTGATGGCCTTGTAGATGTTCGGGTAGTCCACCTCGCGCGCCTCGTGGAGTTGCTTGCCGGTCTTGAACGCGTCGGCGGCGTCCTGCAGGAGCTGTTCGCGCGGCTTGTCGCCGATCAGGCCGAGTTCATTCTTGGCGAACTCCTCCATCATCTTCTGGGCAGAGACGAAGATGTCGGGGGGGATGGTGTTGTCCACCTCGACGCGCTGATAACGGTTGCCTCGCGTCAGTTCGACGACGACGGTCTCCTGCTCCTGTTCGGCGGGCAGGCCGCCGTATTTGGCTTTCAGGCTGTTGAAGCCGTTGCGCTCCAGTTGGCTCACCAGTTCGCGCGCGAGGCCTTCCTTGAGGGTTTTCTCTTTCTGCAGATGGCGGCGCTGTTTGAGGTCGTCAATGTTCAGCATCAGCCTGCCGCCGCTGATCCGCAGGGCGTAGCGGAAGATGTTGTCCTTGCTGGCAACGACTTTCTCGTAGGAGAGGTCAATCCGGTCCGCCCCCGCCACGGTTCCCGTGAGCATCCGCGGCTTGGATTGCTGGAACTGCATCCAGATGTAAACGCCACCGCCGAGAATGACGAGCGTGATGAGCGCTGTCAGCGACAACGACAGGATGCGGCGCGCCAGCGAGGCGGGCGGGCGGGCTTCCGCTTCGCGGCCAAACTCCAGATTCTCCGCCTCCTCGGCTTCCGCGGCTTCCTCGACCGGCCCTTCTTCCTCGGCCGGTTCCTGCTCCGGCTCGATCTCCTCGATTTCCTCCTTCGGCGGGGGCCGGCGTTTGGCCGGCGGGGGCGCAGCGGCTCTGCGCTCGCGCTTGGGCCGATCGGGCGCCGGCGGCGGGGCGGCGACTTCCTCGATGACTTCGAAAACGGTGTTGCCGATGGTCACTTCGTCGCCGGGCTGCAACTGGGTGGATTCGATACGCTCGCCGTTGACCTCGGTGCCGTTGACCGAGTCGAGGTCGCGGATCGTGAGGCTGCCGTCAGGCTCCCGCACCACCTCGGCGTGGCGGGAAGAAACCAGTTGGTCTTCCGTGAGCAGGATGGCGGCGGACGGGTCGCGGCCGATCAGGACCGGCTCGGCGCCGACCGCGAATTCCTTGCCGCGACGCTTGCCTTGGCTGATGCGAAGTTTCATCAACGAGTGACGCTTGGCCGTGGTGGCCCTGGCTCGACGAATTCCAACTGGTCGCCGGGCTGGCTCTGGCTGCGGGCAATCGCCCCCACAGGCAGCTCCAACACACCGGCGGCCCGCCATGAACCGCAGAACAACCGCCACGGCGCGAGCGCCGGCGCCATTTTCGTGATTGCCCGACGCTTGTCAAAGAATATCACGTCCAGCGGCATGAGCATGAAACACATGTGGATGCTGCTGCACGGCTCCAGCACCAGGCCGTCGAAGCCCTCGAACCGCCGCAGCATCAGCCCGCGCGTCCGGGCTGCGACACTGCAGGCGGCCTCGGCGCGCTCGGCGATCAGGGTGCCGCGGGTGGTGTTGCGAAGGAGCATGCGAGGCCGCTCAGAACGCCCGGTTAAAGGCCTGCACGATGATCGGCCCCAGCAGGAACGCCATCACTGCCGGGAAGATGAACAGCAGCAGCGGCCCGAGCATCTTCACCGGCGCTTCGTGCGCGAGCTTCTCGGCGCGCTGGAAACGTTTGCTGCGCATCTGGTCGGCCATGATGCGCAGGATGGTGCCCAGGCTGACGCCCAGTTCATCGGCCTGCACCAGCGCGTGCGAGACGGAACTGAGGTCGGGCTGGTCCACGCGCGTGGCCAGGTCGCGCAACGCCTGGCGGCGGGTCTTGCCGACCTGGATCTCCTGGAAGACGCGCAACAGTTCCTCGCCCAACGGGTCCATCGCGCGGCGGTCAATGATCTTCCGCATCGCGGTCATGAAATCGAGACCGGCCTCGACCGAGAGCGTCATCAAGTCGAGCACGTAGGGCAGCGCCTTCTGGATGGCGCGGTGCCGGAGGTCGCGCGTCTTGCGGAGCCAGGACAGCGGGTAAAACAAGCTCAGGCACACCAGCAACAGCGCGATCGCCCACCAGTAGTTCTTGGCGAAGGGCACGTTGGCCAGCCCCGGTTGCAGCATAAAAGCCATCGGCACCGCCACCAGGAACATCAGCGTCTGGATGGAAAGGAACTCCTCGCCGTTGAGCAGCCCCTCGTGGCCGGCGGAGATCAACCGGGCGTCGAGCCGCTGGCGATGCCGCTCGACCTTCTTGTGGCGGAACCACGGCGCGACGTTGGACACAAACGGCAGCAGCAGCCGGAACAGCAGCGGCAGCACGCGCGCCTGTTCCCGGCCGTCGGCCAGGCGGATGTATTTGACCTCGCTGCCGGCGAGGCCCACATACAACGCGCCCGCGCCGATGAAGATCATCCACATCAACGCGGCTATCAGTTCGTTCGGTGTCATCATGCCCACTGCGGCCGGGGCTTGCGGCCCCGGCGGTCATTTCTCAAAGGTTGTTCTTTCAATATCGCCGCCGTAAACTGCGTCTGAGAACCGGAACATCTCATGAAAATCATCTCACTCGTCATCTTGCTCGTCGCAGGCTCGGCGGCGCTGGCCGCGACCCAGACCGACAAAATCAAGCTCCGCGACGGCGCCGAACTCGAAGGCACGGTATCGAGGGCCGACGGCGAAGGATTCGATTTTCGCGGCAAGTATGGCACCGTCCACTACACGTGGACGCAACTGGACCTGAACCACCTGCGCCAGTATTTGCCGCAGCTCTACGAGTTCATGGTCCAGAAGAGCCGGGAATATGCCGCGCAGGACCGGATCGCCACCGACGAGCAGATCACGCAGTTCCTCGCGGGCCGTTTTGTCTTCAAGAAGCCCGAAAACAAGGACTTGAAGAACTACGCGCAGGTCCTGACCCAGTTGGAGGCGGCGCTGCAAGTCAAGAGCAGCTCCGACCGCGCCAAGCGTCTCGACCGGATCGTCACGCAGAACCGCGTGCTTCTGCAGGCGCTCTGGCAACGTTACCGCGAGCTGTCCTCTGTCACCAGGACCACCTCGATCCGCACGCTCCTGATCAGCTTCTTCAACGCCACGGACTCATTGTTAAAGAACGACTACGCTGCCTTCATTTCATCCTTCACCTGCGCCAAGCAGGTCCTGAAATCCATGGGCTACTGACCTGCCCGCCGTAGCGGAACGCCTGGGCGTTCCGACGGCCGGCGGAAGCCTTGCGGCTTTCGCCACATCAG
Organism: Methylacidiphilum sp.; assembly: GCA_020718125.1. Classification (GTDB taxonomy): domain Bacteria; phylum Verrucomicrobiota; class Verrucomicrobiia; order CAIQCK01; family CAIQCK01; genus JACRKA01. Next base: position 4,848 of record DYDC01000050.1, read on the forward strand.
ATATCAATCGCGACAATCTTCTTGATGATCAGGTAACCGATCACCTCCATGGCGAGCGCGATCGCGATCGTCACGATGCCCGCCGTGGAATAGACAAACCCCTGCATCATCACCGGGCTGATCATATACATCGCGCCCGCCAGCGCCAACGGCATCAACCCGACCACGAGCGCCTGCAGCCGGCCCTGCGCCGTCAGCGACCGGATCTTGCCCTCCACCCGCATCCGCTCGCGGACGGTGGTGGCGAGCTGGTCAAACACCTCGGTCAGGTTGCCGCCGGTCTGCCGCGCCGTCTCGATGGCGGCGATCATCAAATCCAAATCCTGGCTGCCGACGCGCTTGCTCAAATTGCCCATCGCCTCCTCGAACTTCATCCCGAGCCGGTGCTGGTGCATGAACAGCCCGAACTCCTCGCTGATCGGCCGGCGGTTCTCCTTCACCACCATGTCGAACGCCTGCAGGATGCTGAACCCGGCCCGCAGCGAGTTGCTCATCGTCGCCATCGCGTCCACGAGCTGCTCGTTGAACAGCAGCAGCCGCTTCTCCCGCAGCCGCCGGATGAACGCGCGCGGGATCATGAACCCCAGCGCGCCGATCACCAGCGAGAAGAACGCCGTGCCCAGGAACCGCGGGGTGGTCTCGAAGCTGCCGATCGTCCCGAAGCACGCCATGAAGAACACCACGCCGAAGATCAGCGCCAGGTCGGCAATCTGCCGCGGCGGCGGCGACAGGAACATGTCGTCCATGTGCCGGCCGGTTTCCTCGATATAGACCTCCCGGTAACTCTTGAACATCTCCATCAGCCATGCGCCGATGGCCCAGACGACGGCGCCCGCCGCCATGAACCACAGCAGCGCCGAGATGTTGCTGGCGATCAGGAGGTTCATGGGAGCCGCGGGGCGAACACGGCGCGGTCGAGGGTCAGGCCGCGCGTGGCGACGTCCTCGATGAAGGTCGGGATGGAGCCGGTCGGCGCGAAGCAGCCGAGCACCTTGTTCTGGGGATTGAGGCCGGTCTGCGTGAACACGAACAGGTCCTGCATCACGATCACGTCCTTCTCCATGCCGATGACCTCGGAGACCTTCGTGATCTTGCGCGAGCCGTCGCTGAGGCGGTCGGTGTGGCAGACGATGTCAATGGCCGAGGCGATCTGCTCGCGGATGGCGCGGCTGGGCAGGTCCATGCCCGCCATCAGCACCATCGTCTCCAGACGGCTGATGGTGTCGCGCGGCGAGTTGGCGTGGACGGTGGTGAGCGAGCCGTCGTGGCCGGTGTTCATGGCCTGAAGCATGTCCAGCGATTCGCCGCCACGGCACTCACCGACCACGATGCGGTCGGGCCTCATGCGCAGGGCGTTGCGGACGAGGTCGCGGATGGTGACGGCGCCGCGGCCCTCGATGTTTGGCGGGCGGGCTTCGAGGCTTATGATATGCGGCTGGTTGAGGCGCAACTCGGCGGTGTCCTCGATGGTGACGATGCGGTCATCCTTTGGCAGATAGTTGGACAGCACGTTGAGCAGCGTGGTTTTGCCGGAGCCGGTGCCGCCGGAGATGATGATGTTCTTGCGCAGCAGCACGCAGATGCGCATGAACTCCGAAATCTCCCGCGTCATGGTGTTGAACCGCGTGATCAGGTCCTCCACCGTGAACGGCACCCGGGCGAACTTGCGGATGGTGATGGTGGGGCCTTTGAGCGACAGCGGCGCGATGATGGCGTTGACGCGGCTGCCGTCGGGCAGACGGGCGTCCACGTAGGGCGAGCTTTCGTCAATGCGCTTGCCGATGGGGGCGACGATGCGCTCGATGATGGCCAGCACCTGCGTGTCGTCCACGAAGGCGCGGTCGGAGAGCTGGATCTTGCCCGCCTTTTCCACGTAGATCTTGTCGCAACCGTTGACCATGATTTCAGTCACGGACTCGTCTTCCAGCAGGTCGTCGAGCGGGCCGAGGCCGATGGCTTCCTGGATGACCTCGCGCGCGATCTGGGCCGGCGAGATGGAAGGGGGGAGCTGGCTCTTGATCTCATTGACGATCACATGGACGGTCGCGCGGACTTTGTCCTGGAGCGATTTCTCGGAGGTTTTGTTGACGGTCATCCGCTTCAGGTCGAGCCGGCGAAGCAACTCGGAGTGAATCTGGCCCTTGATCTTGCGGACCTGGGCGCGGGAGGTGTCGCCGGCGACGACCTCGGTGGGCCTGCGTTGGGGCGCGCGGGCGTCCTTTTCCCGCTCCGGCTCGGCTTGTTCCTCCGGCTCTGCCGCTTCCTCCTTGCCTTTCGCGCGCGCTTGCTCCAGCCACATGAGGCAGGGGCCGATGCCGACGCGCTGGCCGATGCGGACGCGGGCGGCGCGCTTGATGCGGACGTTCTCGACGAAGGTGCCGTTGGCGCTGCCGAGGTCCTCGATGAGGATCTGCTGCGGTTCGTAGAAGAGGCTGGCGTGGTTGCGCGAGACGCCGGCGTGGTCAATGCAGATGGCGCTCTTGGGATCGCTGCCGATGGAATAAACGGCGGGCGTCAGCCGCTGGCGGATGACGCGTTTCCGGCCATCTTCAATCAGTTCGATGACCAGGTCGAGGCGGTGCATGTCGTCAGGCATGGGAGTGCGGGAGTGGGTTTCGGTGCGAAATCAAGGTTTGGCCGGCGGGCCGGGCACGGGAATGGCCGGGCCGGTCGGGGCCGGGGTGGCCGGTGAAGGGGGCGTGCGCGGCGCGGTCGTGGCGGCCGGGGCGGGAGGCGGCGTTGCGGCCGGCGGCGGCGCGGTCACCGGGCTGAACAGCGGCGGGTGGAGCCGCTGCTGCCGCCCGGCGTTGAGCGCATTGAAGTTCTTCTCCAACTGCTGGAAGTCCACGCTGCCGAGTTGCTTCTCGACGGAGACATCCTCGCGGTTGCGCAGGGCCAGGGCGAGCTTGCCCTTTGACGAGGCGAAAATCAGCATCTCGGCCTCGCGCGGTGTGACGGCCACGGTGACGGCGTTGTATTGCTCGCCGCCGAAACGTTCGGACACTTCCATTTCCAAGCCGCGCCGGCCGGTGTTCCTGCCGGTGGCGAGGATGGTGACATCCTGCAGGATGGTCAGCGTGACCGTCTCGGCGAGGCCGCCGCCGCTGTGGCCTTTGCCTTGGCCGGGGAAGTTGAAGGTGCCGAGGATGTCCACGTGGTCGTTGGGCTTGACGTGGCCGCTGACGGCGGAGACGTTGTCCACCGCGAAGGCGATGGCGCGTTCGCCGCGGACGATCATGCCGGAGAGGCCGCTCAAGCCCCGGTAGGGCATGTCCACGTCGTTCCAGTTCAGCGGCGTGCCGGTCTTGACCATGAAGAGCACCTTCTTGCCGATCAGCTCGGGGAACTCGTCCTCCTTGAACACGCGGCCGGTGACGGCCTTGGCGAAGACGCTTTTCTTGCCGATGTCGTCGAGCGTGATCTTGGTGCCGGGCACCAGGTCGCGCGCGGCGGCGATCACCGTGACGGTGTTGAACTGCCGCTGGTATTCGGCCTTGAAGCTTTCGTAGTTCTGCTTCGAGAGGATGAAGGCGGCCAGGCCCGCCAGCAACGCCACGAGGAGGATGATTTTCTGTTTCATAGCGAGGAGTGCCGCACGAGCACGGTGATGGTCAGTTCGCCCAGTTGCTGGCTGGGTGTGACGCTGATCATGCAGTTCATCGGCCCGCGCCGATACATCGGGCCGCCGGGGAAAACGGGCTGCCAGCCGTTGGACGGCAGGTTCTGCGCGAAGAACTCCCGCACCGACGCCAGCACGCCGCTGCTCTTATACACGGCGAGGATGGTCTTGGTCTTCTTGTCCTCGACGTGATGCACCAGCCGCGCGCCGGGATACGGCGGGATGCCGGGCAACTGGGCGTCAATGGTCTCGCCGCTGGCGCGCGCGGCGGCGTGCTTGGCCGCGGCGTCGGGACTCTGGCGCACGGCATAGAGCATTGTCTTGCCGGAGCCGGCGGCCTGCAACACCATCCGCGTCAACTCGTCCTTCGTGCTCAACACTCCCGAGCCGCCCATGTCGGTGGCCGAGACGGTGGCCTTGAGTTGGCGGTTGCGCAGGGCGGTCTGGAGCCGTTGGGCGGCGACGGGCGCCGGCAGGTCGGCGGCATAGACTTCCAGCGCCGCGTCGGCGCCGTTGATCTTGTATTCGGTCTTATACACCTGTTTGAAACCCGCCTCTTCCGAGGTCGCAGCCAGCGGCGAGTCGCCGCCAAGAAGAAAAACGCGGCCCGCAGCGTAAGGCCCGCTCATCGCGAAGGCAAGCCCCGCGAGCAGCAGCAGGAGTGTTGGCGTCGGACGGATCGTCACGGCGCCTGGTCCAGATTGGACAATTGCGGCCAATAAACCTCGTTGCGGATGGTGATCTTGTCCGCGCCATAGACCAGTCGTTGCAGTGCGTTGCCAAATTCCACGCGCTCGCTGCCCCGCTCGATGCTGCCCAGGGTCAGGTTGCGTGAATCAACTCCCGGCGTGCTCCAGCCGCCGGTGACGGCGCCGTTTGGTATCTGGGTGGTGAGGTTATGCTGGTCAAACGCCGCGACGCCCAGGGTGTAGTTGGGATAATCCAGAGGCTGGCCGTTGCCAACCTGCGAGAGCGTCGTGCGGCTGATGGTGTAGAGGCTGGACTGGCCGGTGTAGTTTGCGCGGTCGTCCGGGGTGTAATTGCGGTTGTCGCCTCCCGCGTCCCAGTCTTGAATCAGCGGGTATGTCTCACCACTGGAGATGCCGAGGATCGCACCCTCCGAAGCGTCGCGCAACGCCGCCAGCATCGAGGCGATCTGGTGGTAGCCGCCTTCGCCCAGCGTGACGATGCCGACCATGATCACCACCATCGCCACCAGCACCAGCACCAGTTCCGCCATCGCCTGGCCGGCCCGCGACCGATGGGATTTCAAGAGGGGTTTCATGACCGGGTTGCTCAGTGTGCAATGATGCCGTTGTTGCTGTTCCAGCCGCCGCCGCCGGGCGGGCACGGATCGCGGTTGTCCCGGGCGGCGTCGGCAAAGTAATCCAGACCGATCTGCCGGAACGCCGAGTTTTCCCACAGGATCAAGTCCGCGCAATAGGGGCAGCCCCCCGAGATCGCGCCGATGCCTTGCGAGGTGTAGGGATAGAGGTGGTCGCGCAGATGGATGAACCACAGCGGATCGAACTGCGCGGTGCCCGACGAGAACGCGATGGGGATGAGCCGCACCGTGTCAAATACCGGCAGCACGAGCGGCACTGAATTTGGTGGGGTTCTACTGGTGCCATCGTCAAGCAGGCCGAACGGCTTGGCCGCCGCGCTGCCGACGATGCCGTAGCCGATGTTGCCGACACGGTTGGTGAGATAGGCCAGCTCGGCAAACGCCGTCCGCAGCCCCGCCTGTGCGCGGTCGGAGGTCCACGAGACCTGTTCCGGGTTCGCCGGGGCCATCACGACGTTGGCTGTGCCTTGCACGGTCCAGACCGAGTCGGCGCCCTTGTAGCGGAACTCATCCCTGAAGCGGCTGCGCAGCAGCAGCGCTTCTGCTTGGTCGTCGTTTCCGGTCCAGCCCCACTGGCTCCGGTAAACAAAGAGCTGCAAGGGCACGTAGAACGGGCCGTAGGTCGGGTCGTCTGGCTCGGTGAAGTTCGGGTAGTTGGTGTCCACTCCACTCAAGGCTTCGAAATTGGGGTTGAGTTGCAGATTGCGCAGGCTGGCGAGGTTTTGAACGGGCTGGACGCTGTCTTGAAGTTGCTGCTCGACCGTATCCGGCGTGAAAAGCTGCGGCACCACCCACAGCGGCAGGAACTGCAACGGGTCGGGCGGATCGCCCGGCCGCACGATGCCCCAGAACGACGTCGCGTCCGTGTAGGGCGCGTTCAGCACCGTCCGCAGATAGCACCAGTCTTGCGCCGCGATGGCCTCGTAAAAACGGCGGCTCAACAGGTAGCCGGCCCATGACGATGCTCCCGAGAGATCGAATGACCCGGGATTGCCCAGCGCTCCGGCCGGCAATGCGGCAATGCCCTGGTTGACGATCTCCTGCAACAGCGGCACCAACTCCGTCTGGTAATACGCCGGGTAATCCGAGGCGTGCGTGGAAAGCCAGGAGGTGATGTCGTTGAAAGTCTGCGCATAGGCCGGCACCACATGCATGCCGTTGAGCTTCGCCGCCTGCTGTGCGTAAAACACGCCGAGGAGGGGGCCGATCCGGCTGAGCCGCTCCTGCAACCCGTCCAACCCGTTGCTGATGTCGAAATAGAGCGACCACCAGATGTCGCTGGTCACGCTTGGTGGATACGGCGATGGCGGCGTGTCAATCATCGCCGTCGTCAGTTTCAACAGGTTGATCTCCCCGATGGCGTTGAGTGTCGTCAACTGCCACCGCGCGCCCGCCAGCGCCGCCGCGTCGGAGGCGTTCTGCGCGCGAACCCGCGCGCTGGCCACCTGCTGCACGTCATACACCGAGAACATCACGAACGACAGGATCGCCAACGCCATCATCACGAAAATGAGCGTCTGACCCCGCCGGCGGCTGCGGCCGGCTGCTGCACGGGGCGTTGGACGGAGAACGGTCATTGCAGGTAGTGCTGGTAGTGAAGCCCCATGGAAACGTCGTTGGCGATCGTCACGGTGTCCCGGCCGTAGAACGCCCAGAGCAACCCGCTGTCCTTCCAAATCTGCAGCGGATGCTCCTGATGGTGATACTCCTGGATCGTGGCGCCCCCTCCCGTGATCACCGGATCCATCCGGTAGGTGTCCCAATACTCGTATTGCAGGATGCCCGCGCTGTTCTCCGGGTTCAGGTAACACGGGATGATGGCGGTCTCCAAGCCAAGTTGGGCCGGCTGCGACTGGTTCGGCCCCGGCGTCCGCATCAGGCCCGACGCGGGAATGGCCGCCGCCCGGTAGGCGCGTGTGTAAACGTCCTCGTTGAAGCCGACCGTGGCCGACCGCGCCGATGCGAACGAGGCGAACTGCAGGACGCGTTCGTGGTTATAGAGCAGGGCCGCCTGGAGAAAACCGTGGAAGATCAGCAACACCACCATGATGACGACGCACGATTCCACGAGGGATTGTCCGCTCTCCGGGGAGCGTCGGACAATCATTCGGGCGCGGGCATGGTTGCATTGGCGCCGCATCGCTGACCCTCGTGAGCGCGACCGGCCTCCTCCGCCAGCCGCGTTTTCAGCGGCGAACTACGACCCGCTGCCACCGCTGGTGGTCAGGCCTTGTTCGTCGAGGCTCTTTAGGATATCCACCGACTTGGTGGCCACCTCGCTTTGGGCGTCGCTGGCGTGCGTGCCGCTGTCAATGCTCGACACAGCGCCCGCGAGCTTGGTCCGGATGGTGTCGCTGAAAATGCCGAAGATGATCAGTGCCGCCACCGCGACGATCACGACGATGATGATATACTCCGTCATCGTCTGGCCTGACCGCCGGTTTGCCAACAGTTTACGCATCTTGCTCATGTTCTCTCCTGACCGACCGTTAACCACATGACTCCTCGGACTGCCGTGCCGCCACACTCAGGGGTATTGCGACGACAACAGGCTCAAAACCCGGTATGAATGCTCGAGATACGAGTTGAGAAAAATCGAGAGGATGAAAAAGAACAGGATACACGTCATCGCCACGAGCACGAACTCGGTCATCGTCTGCCCGCTGCGCCGCCTTCTGGCAACTCGCATCATATCCATCGTTCCAACACCGCTCTCGGTGAGCGGTTGCAACGGAACGTAACTTTTCATGCAGGCCGAAGCAATACCTTTCTCGGTTTCCCTTGGAAAACGGGCGCAACTTGACAC
>DYDC01000051.1 GCA_020718125.1 Methylacidiphilum sp.
CTGGAGGAGTTGCGGCGTCATCGCGGCAAGATCGCCCGGCACGCGCGATCCGCTGCATCGCCTCCTCCAGCGATTGCTTGCGAAAAGTGACCGTGCCGCAGCCGATCCGCGGCGTCTTGGCCGTGTCGCCGCTCGCCGCGAAGCTGGCCAGCAACGAACCGCCTGCGGCGACCGCCGAGGTTTTCAGGAAATCTCTCCGCGAGATGGTAGTGGGGCATGGTCTTGTCTTCATGCCCCGTCAGCCTGCCACCACGACCACGCGCGGGCGCCACAAGAAAATCCTTGCCCGCGTTTCTGGTCGGCGCGACACTGCGGCCAGCCTGCGGCCCACCGATACTCGCCACGATGGACGAGGCGAACGAGTTGGTCGCGGTGCTGAGGAGATGAAAACAACCGGCTTGAACACGCGATGCGTCTTTGCCATTGTCGCGCCCATGGCGGCACACGGCAAAAGCATCGCCCGGACGGCGGAGCGCCAGCCGCATCAAGCGCGACCGGTGCGGGAAAAGGCGCAACAGCGGGTCGCGTCGCCGAAACCGTGAGGAACTTGTTCAACTGGGCGTGACGATGCCCAAGAAGCGCCATAATCTGCGGCATGAACTCGTGCCCACTTTGGTGCGGCTCCAGTTTCGCTCGCTGGCCCACTCGCGCCGCCAGCAACTCGCCACTGCCATCGGCCGCCTCTACAACCTGCGATGCGCCGCCGATTACGTGCCGACCGAGCAGGTGGACCAAAAAGAATCGCGGTTGGCCTTGGGCCTGATGGAAAACGCCTACCGCTGTCTGGGAGCCTGATCATGACAACCGCAGCCGTTCTCGACAACCCCGCCGCCATCGTGCGGCGGGTCCAAACCATTCTCGACAGCCTCTGCAAACGAAAGAGCTACCGCCTGCGCATCCCGAAAGACGGCTATCGCATCCTTGAGCACTACCTGATTATCAGCGCCCGGCCCAACCGTGCCGGCGTCCGCGCCTACGACCACGTCGAGCTTCTCTCAGCCGCCGAAAAACAACTCCGCCGCCAAGGCATCGAAAACGTCGTCCTGGTGCCCGTCTTGGAATGAAATCGAAACCGGCCAAACCACGGAAAGCTATGGGCAAAGTCATTGTCAAAATAAAGTTGACCAACCTCAAGGACACCTTCCTCAAAGCGGCCGGAGCGCGCAAAGCGAAGCCGCGAACCGTGGAGGTGGAAGCCTTGGTGGACACCGGCGCGACGCGGCTTTACCTCAAGCCCTCCGTCATCAAGCGGCTCGGTTTGGCCCGCACCGACACCGTTCGTTCCCAGACCACCAACGGCGAGGCCATCCGTTACAAATACGAGCCGGTCCAACTCGAACTCATGGGCCGCCGGGAAAACTTCGACGTCATCGAACTCCCGGAAACCGTCCCGAACCTGCTCGGTCAAGTCCCGCTGGAAGTGCTTGATCTGGTAGTGGACTCCAAGACCCAGAGGCTCATCCCGAACCCCGCCCATCACGGCGAACAAATGACCGAGGAATACTGATCGAATCACGAATCACGAGTCACGAACCACCCATGAGCGCCAAATGAGACACCCAAAACTAGACGAGATTCTCCTGCGGTATCGCGCCGGGCTGCAACAGGCGCTCGGCCAGCAACTGTCGCGGGTCGTGCTTTACGGTTCGCAGGCGCGCGGCGAGGCATGGGAAGGCTCCGACATTGACGTGTTGGTCGTCATGCGCGATGCGTTCGACCCCGTCGAGGTCTGCCGCCGAACCTCCGCCTTGGCCGCGCAAATCGGCCTCGACTACGAGGTCCTCATTTCCACCGCCTTCAAGACCGAGGCGGAACTCGCCCGCCGCAACAGCCCTTACCTCGCCACGGTGGCCGAGGACATGGTGGAGGTATGAAACCGGAAGTCCCCGCCTATCTCGACAAAGCGCGCGACAGCCTCCAAGCGGCGGCCAAGCTGCTTCAGGACGGCTTTGCCGCTTTCGCGATGTCGCGCACCTATTACGCGATGTTCTACATCGCCGAAGGTTTGCTCTGGGAACTGGATCACGCGAGTTCACAGTCGCAGCGGAAGAATGGTTGAAGACACGCCCATGAATGGCAGGCAGAATCAAATAGAACACAACGCCGCCCCTCAACCCTCAACCATGAACCATCAACCCATGCCGGCTCTCAACTGCTTCGCTCGGCCATCCGCCAGCCACATCGAACGCGCCGCCCAGCGCGAGAAAAAACCGGAACCGCAGCCGGCGCCACCGAAACCGTAAACACCCACTGCCGAAAACCGGCTTCCACACCACATGCCCACCCGCGCCGTCATGGACACCAACATTCTCCACGCCGGACTTCGGTCCAAACGGGGCGCATCCTATCAGGTTCTCGAAGCCCTCTGGGCGCGAAGATGGACCCTGGTCCTCAGCCAAACCGTGCTCACCGAATACGAGGAAGTCGTCAAGCGCGAGGCCAGCGCCCTCCACCTGACCTTGCAACAGATTGACCGATTGCTTGACGCCCTCTGCGCGCTGGCTGAATGCCGCGGGCTTTCGGACACTTGGCAGGCCGTCTTGAATGATCCGGACGACGAAGCACTCGTGCATTTGGCTGTGGAAACACAGGCCGGTCATCTGGTCAGCCACAACAGTCGCCACCTTGAACCCGCCCGCGCCCTCGGCGTCAATCTTGTTGAACCCAAGGCGTTTCTGGCGATAATCTAAGACATGAAAACGATTGAGGCCCAAGTCCCGGACTACCTCGCCGATCTGGCCGCCGAGGCGGCCGTCAAAGCGAAAACCACGCTCGATCAGATTGTCGCGCTGGCCCTCTCCTCGCAACTCAGCGCCTGGAAAGTGCGCGACGACATGGAAACCCGCGCCCGCCGCGGCAATCCCGATCACCTTCGCGAAATCCTCGACCGCGTCCCCGACGTGCCGCCCCTGCCGGGCGACGAACTCTGAGGCCATCAACGCTCAACCATGAACTCTCAACCATCACCGGCTCTCAACTCTCAACCCTCGACTCTCAGCTTTTCCCGCCGGCTCTCAACCCTCAACTTTTCACAGACGCCCAACTGAAGGAGTGAACGCCATGCCGAAGAAACATCGTATCGCAGCAGCCGGCGCCCTCGCGGTAGCCCTCGCTTTGGTGTTCTGCTTCGCAAATTGCTCGAAGCAACCGGCGGCAGAAACTGGCCCGATCAAGGTCGGCGTGATACTGCCGCTGACCGGCGACGCGGCTGTTTACGGCAAAGCGATAAAGAACGGCATTGAGCTCGCCCTCGCGGAGCAGAGCGGCGATCAGCGCGCACGGGCAAGCCTCATCTACGAAGACGACCAGGGGCAGGCTGCGACGGCTGTTTCCGTAGCGCGTCGGCTGATCAACATTGAGAAAGTGCCCGTGATTATCGGGGGAGCGCAGAGTTCGACTGCTGAGGCCATAATTCCGATCTGCGCGACCAGCCGCGTCGTGCTGGTTTCACCGACTGCTACCAAGCCTTCCCTCACACGCATGGGCGCTTATTTCTTCCGCCTTTGGCCCTCCGACGACTACGACGGAAAAGTCATGGCGGAAACAGCCTACAACAAACTCGGACTGCGCCGCGTCAGCATCCTCTACATCAACGTGGCCTATGGCGTCGGAATCACCGAGGTTTTCGAGCGCGAGTTTCAGCGGCTCGGCGGCACGGTCTTGACCAAGGACGGTTACAACCAAGCGGCCACCGATTTCAGAACCTTTCTGACGAAGATTCAAGCAGTCAACCCGGAGGCCATATACCTGCCGGGATACGTCGCGGAAGTGGCGCAGATACTCAAGCAGGCGAAAGAACTCGGGATCAAGGCACGGTTCCTGGGCGTCAACAGCCTCTACGATCCCAAGCTGATCGAGATTGCGGGCACGGCAGCGGAAGGCGCCGTTTTCACATACCCGACGTTTGATACCGCAAGTCAGGATCCAGCGATCGCGCGATTTGTGACGGCATACAAGGCTCGATACGGTAGCGGGCCGGATGCCTTCGCGGCTCAGGGTTACGACTCCCTCCGGGTGCTGCTCCGGGTGCTAGGCGGCGGAGCCGTTGGCGCTGAGCAGATACGTCAAGCCCTTTACTCGCTCGGCCGGTTTGACGGTCCTGGAGGTTTTTTTACTTTCGATGAGCACGGCAACGTCCAGAAGCAACTCAGATTGCTCACCGTAAAAGGTGGCACTTTCACCCCGCTGAACTGAGACCGCCAATGGAGCTAGATACTCTGAAACACTTCCTCGACCGTCCAGTCGCGGTTCTTGCAAGCATTTTTGGCGGCGTGCTGGCCTTTGTTTTGTTCTTTTCCCACCATTTGATGTTTTCAAAATTGGGGGTAAGGATTTTGATTTGAAGTTCCTCAACGCAGTTCTGGGCGGCGTGAGTTTTCTGGTGATGCTTGCTGGTTTCGCGTTCATGAGTCGTCAATCGGATTTTTCGCGGCTGCCTAAACGCTGGACTCCGCCGCTTGAAGCAGGGCAATACATACCCAACCAAAAATGCATCGTGTGCCACAGTGTTGATCCCGGAGAGTATTCGCTGCTTGCAGCCCAATACGCCGCACGGGAGCATACAACGAGCATATTCACGGTCTGCGGGTATGAACCCAGGTCATTTATTGCTAAGATTGAGGAAGCTCGGTCTGGCGGTGCGGTGGACTCCGACAACTTTGACGCGACCGCGCTTCGCGCTCTAGGCAAAGATGAATTCTTGGAATTGGTAAAATCTGTCTTTCCGCACTTCGAAGCCCTCCAGATATTCCATGCGGGTAAGCGGGGGTCGGTCTGTCGGATTCTATTAGAGACAGACTCAGGTTGGCTAAGGCGTAACCGGCATGTTCTGGACCTATTCTACCGGCTAAACGGGGATGTGCCCTGTTGGGTGGCTACCACCCAATCGCTCCGTTTGCCAGGCAACGATGTGCAGTTTCTTACCGACCACGTCGTTTTCAACTCGCAACTGTGCGTTGATTACTACGACGAGTCGCAGACGCTCATAATCACTTGCGAGGACGACGGGCCGATCAAAAAAGAGTTCGCAAAGCTTGAGGCGAACTTTAAGCAAAAATCGACTACCGCGCTTTACCGCCGCCTCGATGCAGTGATTTGCCCTCCGGCAGACAATCAGCAGAAGGCATCATGACAGAGTCGCATTTATATCCGGGCTTTAGATTTGCAGGAGCGCTGCCCTCGGTCCTTAAGCAACGTCGCATTCAAGCGCAAATGCTTCGCGCTCTGTGTCCGCGCCAACTTCTGGTTGTGGGCTGCGCTCAGGGCGACGAGCTTTCCGACCTGCTGTCCGAGATCAATCTCGACAACGCCGACCTCACGGTTACAGCCACTGATGTGTGCGACGTTGAGGAGGTCCTGCGTTCGCATCGTTACGCCATTTCGTTGGGGGCGAGGCTGCACTGGATGCAGTTGGACCTTCTGGAAGCAGAACGGGTAAGCGGTTACGGCAGTTTCGATGTCGTGCAATGCGGCTTCGTTCTGCACGATATTTGCCCCGAAACGAAAGACCGCGCCTTGGAGGTTATGTCTGGGGCCGTGAAGCCCGGAGGCCACCTCATCATCTCCGAGATTTGCCTTAAAGAAGGCTCTGACCCTGCATCGGAGGCAATCGAGATATACGATGTTTTTCTGAAAGAGGCCGACGAAGCCCGGAGAACAAATTTGCTTCAGCCGCACGAGTGGAGCCGTCTGGTCGGCGACGGCGAGTCGCCGGGTCTGCTGCGGACAAAGCGGGAGGCGATGGAAGGCGAGCGGGACTTTTTTGAAACACGCTCCGAGTTGATCCGACGCGCCGAAAGGGCCGCCTTGGAGGTGCGCGAGACCGTGGTGAACGAGGTGAATCCCCGGCTCACGGTTTTGTTGCTACGCCAGGCAGAGAACGCTACGCTTTGTGGTCGTAGTCCGAGATGAGAGAACTGAGGAACGCGCGTGTTTAATGACGTTTACAACTCGACCGTTACGAAGGTCGTGAACATTTCTCAAGGTGGCAGCCGCCAGGCTGACCTGAGCCTTCTGCAGACGGACCCTCTGGATCCGGCATTGGCCAGCCTCCTATGGGCGGATGGGATCGGCTGCGGAGGGGATTTGGACCGCGAGATCATTGCCCGTTCAAGCGCGGGCAAGTCAGCGCGTTTTGGGAACCGCGTGTATGCGATCGTCCCCATCTACGTTACGAGCATCTGTGCTGAGCACTGCGTTTACTGCAACTTCCGCGCCGGCAACAAATGGGCTGAGATCGAGCGCATCCGGCTATCGGACCCTGAACTCGCACACGAAGCGATTCACTTGATCAAGGACAAAGGGCTCCGTGTTTTGGAGTTGGTCTATGCAACTGACCCTGAGGTTCGCGTTGATTCCATGTGTCGGCATGTCGAAGTGGTCAGACGCTTGCTGGACCGCGAAGGCGGAGGCGTGGTTGGCATCAATGCCGAGGCGCTGGACGAAATGGAATATCGTAGGCTTCGGGATGCTGGGCTGACGTTCTCCGTTCTTTGGCAGGAAACCTACGACCGGGCGCGTTACCGCGAACTGCACCCGGGCAGCACGAAGAAGACGAAGTTCGAATACCGCTTGGAAGCGTATGAGCGGATGATTGCTGCTGGCATTTCGACCATAGGCATGGGAGTCCTTTCGGGCCTTGCCGACTGGCGAACCGACTGGGCGATGCTTATGGAGCACGAAGCCTACCTCCACCGCGAATACGGCGTCGTTCCAGCGATTCTCGGTGTGCCTCGGCTGAAACCTGCCGCTGGCGCACTCTTGCAGGAGACCCCTTTCGTGCCAAACCACAGCGAATTCTTGGTCGTGATTGCTCTCCACAACATCTTTTCGCCGCAGTGCATGGCGTTTGTCAACACGCGTGAGGCGTGGGATACGTGTGTGGAAATGTCGAGGGGTGGAGGCAGTCTTTTCACGTTCAATTGTTCGACTATACCGGGTGGCTATTCCTTGGGGCACCGAGGATACCAGTTCCCGACAGGATCATACGATGCGCCAGTCTTTACAGCGAAGTTATCAGCTTTAGGAATGAAGCCGGTGTTCGACTGGCGTTATGCTGAGATGGAAATCGGGCACCCAGCACCAGTAGAAGCTTGTAGCGTATGCACAGTCAGCTCCTCATCAACGGGATTGTCGTAGGGGCTGGCTATGGCCTTGTGGCGCTGTCCTTCGGACTGATCTGCAGCACCGCAGGTTTTTTCCATCTAGCCCACAGTGCCGTTTACACTGCGGCAGCATACACTGCCTTCGTTTTGGTCGCAGAACTCAGTATTCCGGCCCCCTTGGCCATATCCGCGACTATTCTCGGAGCAATCGCTTTCGGCGCCGCAATTGAGTTTTTTATCTACCGTCCGCTGCACCGTATGGGAAGCGGCCCCACAGTTTTGCTTCTCTCTTCGCTGGGCGTTCTGGTGGTCGTGCAGAACGTCGTTTCGATGGCGTGTGGCGATTCGACACAAACGCTCCGCAGCCAAGCTGTGACCGAGGGGCACACGGTTCTCGGCGCGCGTATAACGACCGTCCAAGTCGAAACGCTTGCAGCAGGTGTTTTACTCACGGTGCTGTTGTCGGTTTGGCTGCGGTGGAGTGGCAGTGGAAAACTGCTCCGCGCAGTGGCGTGCGACGAAGACCTGAGCACACTCGTCGGAGTGCGAACAAACCGGGTGATCTTGCTGGCCTTCGCGATAGGCTCTGGCATCTGCGCCTTGGCCGCAACACTAAGCGCATACGACACGGACTTGACGCCGATGATGGGCTTCAGAGCCTTGCTGGCAGGCATCGTGGCCGCAATAGTCGGCGGCCTAAGCAGTCCCTTGGGTGCGTTTCTTGGCGGTTTGTTTGTTGGTCTCGTGCAGAATTATGCGGCTTGGTGGCTCCCGGGGCAGTGGCAAGACACAACCGTCTTCGCAATCCTCATTTTGTTTCTTCTGGTCAGACCCCAGGGCTTCTTCGGCAAACCGCTCAGAAAGGCCGCGCTCTGAGATGGAATACCTGCTCCACATCCTAATTCTCGTCTGCATGTTCACGGCGCTGGCAGCGTCGCTCGACCTGCTGGCTGGACACGGCGGGTTTCTGTCCCTCGCTCACGCGGCTTTCTATGGCCTTGGCGCTTACACAAGCGCGCTGATTGCGAGTAGCCAGTGGGCAGTGGGCAGTGGGCAGTCTTTTGTCATCGGAGTGGTGGCAGGGATGGCGGTGGCCGCGGCGGTGTCGTTCGTCGTCTCGTTGCCGTCGCTGCGGTTGCACGACGATTACTTCGTCATCGCCACGTTCGGGTTTCAGATGATTCTGTTCAGCATCTTTAACAACTGGATGGACCTGACCCGCGGCCCGCTCGGCATCCCCGGCATTCCCCAGCCGGTCATTTTCGGATGGAAGGTTGATTCGCATCTGGAGTTCCTGCTTCTCTCCGCCCTTTTCGCGTCTTTCGCGTATTTCGTGGTCTATCTCCTGACCTCCTCTCCCTTTGGCCGCGTGCTTCACGCCATCCGCGAGGACGAGGTGTTTGCCCAGTCGCTCGGCAAGAACACGCTGCGGTTCAAGGTGACGGCGTTTGCGGTCAGCGCGGCGTTGGCGGCGATGGCTGGCAGCCTTTACGCGCACTACATCACCTACATTGATCCGACCAGTTTCACAGTGATGGAGTCCATTCTGGTGATCTCGATGGTGATCATCGGCGGGGCGGGGAGTTTGTGGGGGCCGTTGGTGGGGGCGGTGGTGCTGGTGACGTTGCCGGAGGCGTTGCGGTTTGTGGGGTTGCCGAGCAGTGTGGCGGCGAATCTGCGGCAGATCATTTACGGCGCGTTGCTGGTGGTGATGATGATGGCGCGGCCGAAAGGGTTGGTGGGGAAATACGGATTCGGACGGTAGCCCGCTAATCACGGAATGAACACGAAAGAACAACGGCAGGGTGAACAGGGAAGACGGGAAACCGCGAAGAACGGCTTTTGAACCACGGAAGACACGGAACACACGGAAAGGAACAACGGCGGGATTGGCCACAAAAGAGCACAAAGAGAACAACGGCGGCAGAGAGAACCGCGAAACACACGAAATACACGAAAGCTTTTGAAGCCCGGATGACACGGATGAGCACGGATAAACAACGGCAGGAATCTGCGAAGAACACGAAGGCAGGCCAAACGATTCTGCCTGCCTTCGTGTTCTTCGCGGCTGTCTCCGGCTTTTGTGCTTTTTGTGCCTCTTTGTGGCTCAACATGATTTTGTTCCCATGATTTTGCCCCCAAATCTTTGCCCCATGAACTGGTTCCGCTGTCACAACCTGCGGAAGGCGTTTGACGGCATCCATGCTTTGGATGACGTGACGGTGGAGTTTCCGGCGTCGGGGATCACGGCGATCATCGGGCCGAATGGAGCGGGCAAGACGACGCTGATCAATGTGCTGACGGGGTTCCTGCGGCCGAACGAGGGACGGTGTTTTCTCGGCGAACTGGAGGTCACGCGGATGGCGCCGCACAAGATTGCGCGGCTGGGGGTGGCGCGGACGTTCCAGGATTTGCGGCTGATCTCGCTGGTGTCGCTGTTGGAGAACGTGATGGTGGCGCGGCCGAATCAGCGGGGGGAACGGTTGTGGCCGGTGCTGTTGCGGGTGGGCGTGGCGGCGGAGGAGTCGCGCAACCGCGAGGAGGCGATGCGGTGGTTGCGGTTTGTGGGGCTGGAGGAGAAGGCGCAGGAGCCGGCGGGCGAGTTGTCGTATGGGCAGCAGAAGTTGTTGACGCTGGCGGTGTGTCTGGCGACGGAGGCGCGGGTGCTGTTGCTGGATGAGCCGGTGGCGGGGGTGCATCCGGAGATGGTGGGGAAGATTGTCGGTTTGCTGCGGCAGTTGCGTGACGCGGGCAAGCTGGTGGTGTTCATCGAGCACGACATGGCGGCGGTGCGGCAGGCGGCGGATCATGTGATTGTGATGGACGACGGGAAGGTGATTGCGCAGGGCAAGCCGGGCGAGGTGTTGGAACGGCCGGAGATTCTGGAGGCGTATTTGACGTGATGCGTGAGGAGTGATGAGTGATGAGGATTTGGCCACGAAGATGCACAAGAAGCGCAAGGAGATGGAAACAGCGGTTTGAACCACGGAAGGCACGGAACACACTGAAGACTGAAGTGATGAGTGACGAGTGAGGAGTGACGCGAAGCGTGACGCAATGATGGCGTTGAGTTTCCGGGGCGCGGGGGGTATGAGTATGCCATGAACGCGACGTTGACGACGGTTTGATGGTTGAGCAATTGGGAGTCTGGATTATGACCTACAGAGGAACAGCCAAAGGAAAAACAATCGAGTTGGACGAGCGACTGCCGTTCAGGCAAGGCGAACGAGTCAGCGTTCGCGTCGAGCTTCTGGCGAGGCGTCGAAGTTGCGGTTCGCCGGCGGCGATTCAGGAGGTCATGCACGAGGCCCCTCATCTCAAGCCGGAGGCCGTGGATGAGTTGGAACGGGTGATTGAGTCAGGCAAACTGGCCGTCCGTTCCGAGGGCGCATTTGACGAATGATGCCCCGCGATGATCTATCTGCTCGACACGAACGCCTTCAGCGATCTGATGCGTGAACATCCGAAGATGGACGCGCATTTGGCTGGGGTGTCCGGCACAGACCGGGTCGTCATCTGCACAATTGTTCGCGGTGAAGTGCGCTACGGGATCGGTCGCTTGCCCGTCGGCAAACGCCGGCAAGAATTGCAGGCAAAGGCAAATCGGCTGTTTGCTGTCATCCCCTGCGAACCGGTTTCTGAGAGCGCCGCCGACCATTATGCGGACGTGAAACTGGCTCGCGAGCGCAAGGGATTGAGCTTGGACGAGAACGATCTGTGGATCGCCTCGACGGCATTGGGTCTCGGCGCGGTTCTGGCAAGCCGCGACACGGGCTTTGGCGGCATTGACGGTCTGAGTGTTGAAGACTGGACGACGTAGCAGCACCGGTTTGGCTGGCGACGAATGACAACTTCTGCCCAATCCCTGCTTCGTGTTGATTCCCTGGTCACTGGCTACGGGAAGAAGCAGATTCTCAACGGCGTGAGTCTGGAGGTTGAGCCGGGAGAGATTGTCGCGCTGATCGGCCACAACGGAGCGGGGAAGTCCACGCTGCTGAAAGCGGTGTCGGGCTGTTGCGCGTGTGGAGCGGGCAGGTGTTTTACGACGGCCGGGTGCTGAATGGCGCGACGCCGCGCGATCTGTTGCGCTCCGGCATGGCGTATGTGCCGCAGGGCAACCGCGTTTTCAGCGACCTGACGGTGCGGGAGAATTTGGAGATGGGCGGGGTGACGTTGCCGCGGAAGGAACTGCTCAAGGCGGGAATCGAGCGCGCGCTGACGCTCTTTCCGGCGTTGCGGGAGCGGCTGCGGCAGCGGGCGGGAACATTGTCGGGCGGCGAGAAGCAGATGCTGGCGCTGGCCAACGCGCTGATTGTGTCGCCGAGGATGTTGTTGCTGGACGAGCCGTCGCTGGGCTTGGCGCCGCCGATGGTGACGGAGGCGTTGGGGCGGATTCAGCAGATCAGCCGCGACTCGAATGTGTCGGTGTTGATCGTGGAGCAGAAGGTGCGGGAGGTGCTGAAGGTTGCGCAGCGCGTCTGCGTGCTGCGGATGGGGCGGGTGTCGTTTGCGGGGCCTAGCGAGGAATTGAAGGACGACGCGAAGCTGCGCGAGGTTTATCTGTGACGGCCTTGGCCGGGCCGGCACCGACGAACTGCCGGCCATCGGTTGGACACGGAAATGGGGAGGCGTGACTCGTGAAACGTGATTCGTGAGGGGCGAAGGAGGGCGTAGAGCGGGCAGGCGAGTCGGGCGACACGCTCACGGAAAATAGCGACGGGGACCCGCGAAATACGCGGAATACGCGAAAATGATTTCTGAATTGTGCCTTTCGCATATTCGCGGCGATGGCCAGTAGGGCACCTCCGGTAACTCTTTGCTGGCGCAGCGGCGTTGATAGGGGTGGGGATGAAGGATTGAACTTCACCCCTCCCTCCGAACCGGACAGGCGGGTCTCCCGCATCCGGCTCTCCAGTCAGTGGGTTCGTGTCGCCACGATTGTCCGCGTCCACTCGTGCTCCGCTGCCAAGGACAGCCGCCCATAGCGCGCAAACCCCGCCGGTTTGCTGACTCGCCCAACGCGAGCCGCGTCAACATGCGTTCTGTCCAGACCGAGCGTTCCATCCGCCCCCGCGGCTCGCGGTCGCGGACCGCGGCAGGTTGAGGGTTCGGAGGGTTGAGGGTTGAGGGTTCGGAGGGTTTGGGGTTGAGGGTTGATCATTGTTTGCCCCTCAACCCTCAACCAACAACCCTCAACTTTCTCCGGCTTGCGGAGGCGTTGCCGCCACTGGCGCCGGTTTGGTATCGTCGTTCTGATTCATCACGCATCCACTTTCCTGCGTCCCTTCGCTCCACGGTCGTTACCCGCTTCGCCGCTACTACGGACGCTCTGACTCCCGCCGGGCGGCTCTTCGCCCCGAATGCTTTCCTCAGCGTTACCCACAAGTTTTCGTGCTGCACAACCCCACGCCCGTAGGCCAATATGCGGCGGCATGAACATCAGCAAGCCTCCAGCACATGG
>DYDC01000052.1 GCA_020718125.1 Methylacidiphilum sp.
AATGAGGCAATTCATATCGGAAACGAGAATGGTCGGGCCGACGAGATTTGAACTCGTGACCTCTTGCACCCCAAGCAAGCGCGCTACCAAGCTGCGCTACGGCCCGACATCATGGCACCCTTGTTGAGCGCCCACTGAATGCGAATTCAATTAGCATCCGCCGCGGCGCGCCGTCAAACACCTTCTCGTGCGCACATCGTGCCCGAAATGCAGTTGAAGGCGGCAGCGCACCCGCCCGTCCATGTGCCGCGCGGTGAAATGAATTGCAGCAGAAGGCGATTATGGTAGGTTCGGCGGCCAGACAACATTCCTCGCAGAGGAGGTGAACGCGGATGATGAAAACAAACCCGGTGTTGTGGATGCTGTTGGTGGTGATGGGCGTGCTGGTCGTCGGCTGTGATGAACCTTACACGGAGAAACGCGTAATCCGTGAAGGCCCCGTGATCGAACAGCGCGAAGTGGTGCGGTGATTTGATGTCGTCGTGGCGGGCGCTGAACGCGCCCGCCACGACTTCAACGGAGCACGACAATGAGCGGAATTTTATTTTTGGTTTGGAGCCTCGCGATTGCCACTTGTGTCCAGGCGCAAGCCCCCGGCGGTTTCCCGCCCCCAGGATCCATGGGACCACCGCCAGTCGCCGAGCAGGAGGTCATGGCCGAAGGCCGCGCCGCCGGCTCGGATCTGAAAGCGCGCGATGAGGCAGTCAACCGCGCTCTCCGGGCCGCCATTGAGAAGGGTGTCGGCGCGCTGGTGAACTCGGAGACGATGACCCAGAATTTCCAGTTGCTGGACGATAGGATTTACTCCCAGGTCAAAGGCTATGTGAAGACCTACGACGTCGTCGCCGACAACAATGGTGAAGGCGGCATTTACCGGATCAAGGTCAAAGCCATCGTGGCGCTGGGCGCGCTCCGCAAGGATATCCAGGCACTCAACATCATCAAAGCGCAGAAGAAGAACCCGCGCATCATGGTGCTCGGTGTTTCACGCATTGAGGCCACGCAACTGGACAGCGCGATCCAGGTTCGCGACGTGCAAACCGCCTTGGAAATGAAGTTTTCGGACATGAACTTCCCGCTGACAAGCAAAGAGGCCGCGCAGGTCGCCAACGAGAAGGAATTGCAGGACATCGCGCGATGCGCCGCTCTGGGCCGGCGGTTTGACGCCGAGGTGGTCGTCACTTACGAAGCGATCGCCGGCCTACAGGAAGCCAGCGATGCCTACGGCATCAAGGTGTTCGCGATGAACGCCAACATCAACGCCAAGGCCATCAATACGGACAACGCGCGCATTATTTGTGTGGACCACGCCAGCGGGACCTCGCGCGGCCCTGGAATGCTGCCCACAGCACAAAAGGCCCTCGGCGAAACAGGGCTGAAGCTGGCCGAGAGCCTGGCCAACAAGATCATCGAGAAGTGGCGCGGTGAGGTCTTTAACACGGTGGACGTGAAGGTCGTGATCAACAATATCAATTATGCCGGCCGCAATGCGGTAATGGACTGGCTAAAGCAGCAGCGCGGCGTGGTCAATGCGAGTGAACGCATCTTCGCCAATAACGCCTTGGAGATCGAACTCACCGTCGAAGGCTCTGTGTGGGGCGATTTTGACCGCGTGGTGGATGCCTGCCCTGCCCCCAAGTTGACGATCACTACGCGCACGCCGAACCGCATAGACTGCGCGGTGCGGTAGCCCTCTCACATCTCTTTCTGCCCGCCCTCGTCAAAAAAACGAGGCCCGAATCCTTTCGGACTCGGGCCTCGATAGCCCCGGCAACGACCTACTCTCGCGCAAGCTATACAGGCACTACCATCGGCGAGGCAGCGTTTCACGGCCGTGTTCGGAATGGGAACGGGTGGGGCCACTGCTCCATGGTCACCGGGAAAATTCTCAGTCTGTCAAAAGAACCCGCCGGGTTCCCTGAAAACGACATACAGGTAGAGGGACTACTTACGCTGTTTTGAAATCCTTTTTCTCTCCCTGCCCGAGGGCGGGGAAAGGAAAAGCGATCAAGCCGCACGGCCAATTAGTATCGCTAGGCTGAGCACATTGCTGCGCTTACACTTGCGACCTATCAAACAGGTGGTCTTCCTGTGGCCTTTAGACGCCTTACGGCGTGGGAGTCCAGATCTTGGGAGGAGCTTGGCGCTTAGATGCTTTCAGCGCTTATCTCGTCCGGACGCAGCTACCCAGCGCTGCCGCTGACGCGACAACTGGAACACCGGAGGTCCGTCTTTTCCGGTCCTCTCGTACTAAGAAAAGAATCCCTCAAGACTCCTGCGCCCACAGTGGATAAGGACCGAACTGTCTCACGACGTTCTGAACCCAACTCGCGTGCCGCTTTAACCGGCGAACAGCCGGACCCTTGGGACCTTCTCCAGCCCCAGGATGCGACGAGTCGACATCGAGGTGCCAAACCGGGCCGTCGATATGAACTCTTGGGCCCGATAAGCCTGTTATCCCCGGCGTACCTTTTGTCCGTTGAGCGATGGCAATTCCACATTCAAACCACCGGATCACTTGGTCCTGCTTTCGCACCTGCTCGACTTGTTGGTCTCGCAGTTAGCCTGGCTTCTACCCATATGCTCTCGGCACGGTTGCAAACCGTGTTGAGCCAAGCATCGAACTCCTCCGTTACCGTTTGGGAGGAAACCGCCCCAGTCAAACTGACCCGCTGGCACTGTCTCTCACCTGGCTAACAGGTTGAGGTTAGACGCTTAAGTAGCGAAGAGTGGTGTTTCACATTGCGACTCAGGGACAACCGAAGCCATCCCTTCGAAGTCTCCCACTTACGCTAAGCATCGCGGCCCAAACGCCAATACCAGCTTACAGTAAAGGTGCACGGGGTCTTTCCGTCCTACTGCGGGCAGGCGGCATCTTCACCGCCATTACAACTTCGCCGAGCCCCTCTGGGAGACAGCGGTTCTTTCGTTACAAGATTCGTGCAGGTCGGAACTTACCCGACAAGGAATTTCGCTACCTTAGGACCGTTATAGTTACGGCCGACATTCACGGGGACTTAGGTTCGAAGCTTTGGCCTTGCGGCCTGACCTCTCCCCTTAATCTTTCCGCATTGGTCACGTGTCACTCCCTATACGTCGTCTTAACGACTTTGCAGAGAGCTGTGTTTTTGTTAAACAGTCGCAGAACCCACTTTACTGAGACCCGGTCACGCCACATTGCTGCTACACGACCGGGCACCCCTTCTTCCGAAGTTACGGGGCTAGTTTGCCGAGTTCCTTCCAGAGGTTTCACTCGCGCGCCTGAGTCTATTCGACCCGCCTACCTGTGTCGGTTTGCGGTACGGTCACCCTAGAGGCTCACAACGAAGTTTTTCTAGGAAGTCTAGTATCATGCAATCCCCATCGACCGAGGTCTCAGGGTCCCCAGCGTTCAGAGTTGCTCTTGCGAGCCACCCACCGGATTTGCCTGGTGGATCTCCTACGGCTTTAGACGCGGACGTTCAACACCGCGCTGCATTAACTTACTCCGTCACTCCGCTGTTGGTAACGCCCCTAAGGTGGTGCCGGAATATTGAACCGGCTGTGCATCGCCTACGTCTTACGACCTCGGCTTAGCTTCCGACTAACCCTGGGAGGACGAACCTTCCCCAGGAAACCTTAGGCTTACGGCGAGCACGATTTTAACGTGCTTTATCGCTACTCATGTCTGCATTCTCACTTCCATGCGCTCCAGGGTCGGTTCCCCTTCCCCTTCGACGCTGCATGGAACGCTCCTCTACCCAGCCAGCCCGACGTATCGGACTGACTGCCGTGGCTTCGGTTCCAGATTTAAGTCCCGTTCATTTTCGGCGCGGAATCGCTCGATGGGTCAGCTGTTACGCACTGTTTAAATGATGGCTGCCTCTAAGCCAACATCCCCACTGTCTTAGCAACTCCACATCCTTTTCCACTTAACCTGGATTTGGGACCTTAGCCGACGATCTGGGCTGTTGCCCTCTTGACGATGAAGCTTATCCCCCACCGTCTGACTGCCGTGGTACGGCAACCCGCCATTCGGAGTTTGATTGGGTTCGCTAGCCTGGTGGGGCCGCTAGTCCATTCAGTGCTCTACCTGCGGGCGCTAGTTACACGACGCTAGCCCTCAAGCTATTTCGAGGAGAACCAGCTATCACGGGGTTTGATTAGTCTTTCGCTCCTACTCTCAGCTCATCGGACAATTTTTCAACATTGAGCCGTTCGGGCCTCCAGCCGGTGTTAACCGGCTTTCACCCTGGCCAAGAGTAGATCACCTCCGCTTCGGGTCTGTTGCCAGCGACTTGGGCGCCCTGTTCGGACTCGCTTTCGCTCCGCCTCCGCCGCAGAACGGCTTAGGCTTGCCACTGGCAATAACTCGCAGACTCATTATGCAAAAGGCAGGCTGTCACTCGGATTGCTCCGAGCTCCAACACATTGTAGGCAAACGGTTGCAGGTACTATTTCATTCCCCTCAAAGGGGTGCTTTTCACCTTTCCCTCGCGGTACTAGTTCACTATCGGTCGCCAAGGAGTATTTAGCCTTGCCCGGTGGTCCGGGCGGATTCAAGCAGTGTTTCACGTGCACCGCTCTACTTGGGATGCCGCTAGGCTCTTCCGCGCTTTCGACTACGGGTCTATCACCCTCTATGGCCGGCAGTTCCATGCCGTTCGTCTAGCGCTTCTGATACCATATCACGGTCCCTCAACCCCAGGATGACAAGTCACCCTGGTTTGGGCTGTTCCGCGTTCGCTCGCCACTACTGACGGAATCAATTTCTTCTTCTTTTCCACCGGTTACTGAGATGTTTCACTTCACCGGGTGTCGCATCGCCGGACTATGAATTCATCCGGCGATAATCGAGTATTACCTCGACTGGGTTGCCCCATTCGGAGATCTCCGGGTCAAAGCGTGCTCGCCGCTAACCGGAGCTTATCGCAGCCTACCACGTCCTTCATCGCCTCTTGGCACCAAGGCATTCACCGTTTGCCCTTAGTAGCTTGATCACAAAGTTACCTCTCTCAGGCTCGCGCCTGAGAATTGGTCACTCAGCGTAAGTTGTTGCCCTACTTACCTGTATATCGTTTTCAAAGAACCCGACTCCCGGCGCTCGGCCGGGCACTACATCAAAATTCATCCGGCGGCTCATTGCCGCTGGCCCAGAGATGGTGGGCGTGACTGGGCTCGAACCAGTGACCTGCCGCTTATCAAGCGGCTGCTCTAACCAACTGAGCTACACGCCCAGCAGAACACTGTCCAACCGGGTGGTGGAGGCAACCGGGCTTGAACCGGTGACCTTCTGGTTGCAAACCAGACGCTCTCCCAACTGAGCTATGCCCCCGGGAGTCCGAGTTCATCACCACCGTGGTCACTGGCTGCCCGCCGCTGCGGGGCGAGCCATCCGCCACCAAAACCATCATCTCTGGAAAGAACAAGGCCGACGTTTCTTCATCGGCCTCGAATCACAGACGCGCAAGCGCGCCATGCTGTTTACGTCGCGCTCATGCGTCTGAAATCGGAGGCCGGTTGTCAGTCATCGTTTCACCCGCGGCTTATCTTCTACCGCGAGCGCGCTGGACTATAGTGATTTTCGTTTTTGTGTCAACATCCGAAATGAAATTTTTCAAAAAATCTCGTCGCCATCCCGCGTCGGCCGCCACAACCGTCGCCGCCCACGTTGACTTGCGCCTGCGCGGTGCTGTATCGTCCTCCCACCTTATGGAACGACTTTGGGCGCCGTGGCGGATGCAATACGTCCAGACGGCCGGCAAAACCGGTGAAACCTGCATTTTCTGCGCGAAACCGCAGGCGGGCGACGATGAGAAGAATCTCGTCCTTCTCCGCGACAAGACATGCTTCGCGCTGATGAACCTTTTCCCATACAACGCCGGCCATCTCATGGTCGCCCCCTACAAACACACCGGCGAACTGGACGACCTCGGCGAAACCGAACTGGCCGACCTCATGCTCCTGACCCGCCGTTGCCGCGGACTGCTGGCCGCCGTCCTGAAACCCGGAGGTTTCAACATCGGCCTCAACCTCGGTCGCACCGCTGGCGCGGGTATTGAGGAACACCTCCACGTTCACATCGTCCCGCGCTGGAACGGCGACGCCAACTTTATGCCAGTGCTCGGAGAGACCCGCGTGATTCCTGATGCGCTTGAGCCGATGTATCGCCGCCTCAAGGCCGGCATCGCCTCGCTCGCCTGATTGTTCCCCTGCCCCATGGCCAGCCATCTTCTCCAATTCGACGACCCGCGCGAACTGCTCGCGCTCTACCTCGACGATCCGCGCAACCTCCAGCGTGTCGAGGAGACGCTCGGTGTCCACTGCGTCGCCCGCGACAACTGGCTCAAGATCGAGGGCGAGGAGAAGAAGATCGAGCAGGCGCTCCATCTTTTCGAGGAACTGCGCGACGCCCGCGAGAACGGCGTCCAGATCCGCCGCCACGAGTTCAACTACGCCCTCCAGTCCGTCGCCCGCAACGGCGCCGCCGACCTGCGCAAGATGTTCTCCAGCAAGATCGGCGTCTCGCCCCGCAAGCGGCCCATCGCGCCGAAGACCCTTGGCCAGCAGCAATACGTCGAGGCCATCCGCGGCAACGACATCGCCTTCGGCATCGGCCCGGCCGGCACGGGCAAGACCTACCTCGCGATGGCGATGGCGGTCTCGGCGTTGCAGGAGGAGCGTGTCTCGCGCATCATCCTGGCCCGCCCGGCCGTCGAGGCCGGCGAATCGCTCGGCTTCCTGCCTGGCACGTTCGAGGAGAAGGTCACGCCTTATTTGCGTCCGCTCTACGATGCGCTCTACGACATGATGCCGGTGGACGAGATCCAGCGGCAGATGGAACGCGGCGTCATCGAGATCGCGCCGCTGGCGTTCATGCGCGGGCGCACGCTGAATCATTCCTTTGTCATCCTCGACGAGGCGCAGAACTCGACCGCGGAGCAGATGTTCATGTTCCTCACGCGCCTCGGCTTTGACTCGAAGTGTGTTGTCACCGGCGACATCACGCAAGTGGATCTGCCCACGCACAAACGCTCCGGCTTGATCGAAGTGCGGGACGTCCTTCGCGGTGTTGGCGGTATTGCGTTCGTTTACCTGACCGAGAAAGACGTCGTGCGGCACGAACTGGTGCAGCAGATCATCAAGCGTTACGACGAATTCCGCGCCAAGCGCGGCCCCGCCACCAACGGCGGCAAGCCGTCACCACCATGAGCACGCCGCTGCCAACCCCCGTGCCGCCCCTGGTGCCATCGCCCGGCAGCCGGCGTTCGTGGCTTACCCGCTGGCACCTTGGCCGCGCGGCGCTGTTCATCTGCGTGCTTGCGTCATTGGTCGGCCTGTTTGCCATTGGTGATCTCAGCGGCCTGGTAGATCTCACAGTGGGCCAGCGGTCGCCGCGCACGGTTACGTCCACCATCGAGTTCGACTTCGAGGACGGGCCGGCCACCGCGTCAGAACGCGAACGCGCCGCCACAACCGTGCCCGCCGTCTGGCAGCAAAGCCTCGACGGCTTCGACGCAAGTTGGCAGCGCATCAGCCGCCTTTTCGACCGGCTCACCACGGGCAGCATGGAGGACGCCATCGAACGCTGGAACGAAAGTTCCCGCTACGCCCTCAGCGCGGACGAGGCAAAGGCTCTCGCCCGTTTCGCGACCAGCAAACGCACACGACTGGCCGAAGCCAATCGGATCCTCCGCGAGATTGCCGCCACAGGCATCGTGGCTGACCGGACGGTGGTGGAAGCGATCCTGGGCGGCGAGGCGGGCGCCATCGCCATTGAGCCGGGAAGCCGCACCGCCACCGTCGCGGACATTTTGACGCCAACAGAAGCGGTTGCGGCCTTTGAGAAACAGTTCCTGACAGCGTCGTCCGAAATCGCGACCACACACAAGGCTTGGCGACAGCTCGCTGCTGATGCGCTTCAATCCAACCTGCGCCATGACCGCGCGGAGACCATGCGCCGCAAGCAGGCTCGTCGCGACCAGATCCCCCCCGTGTTTCGCCATGTCCGCATCGGCCAGCCCATCGTCTATCAGGGTCAGGAGGTCACGCCCGACGCACTCGTCCTGCTCCGCGCCTACAACGCCGAGATGATCCGCCAGCGCACGGCCGAGGCCCGCCGCATGGAACGCTACGGCCAGGGTTTCCTGCTCTTCATCGTGCTTATCGCGAGCTGCGGCTATCTCTGGAGCAACCATCCGCAAATGCTGCGCAGCATCAGCCAATTGCTCCTGCTGATCCTGCTGGGCCTGTTCAACCTCGCGCTGGCCAAGGGCATCATGGTTTTCTCCAGCCGCACCGAACTGGTCCCCTTCGCCATCGCCCAGTTCGCCATCCCACTCGCTGTCGCGCCGGCCCTCGCCGGCGTGCTGCTCCAGCCGGGACTGGGCGTGTTCCTGGCGGTGTTTGTCAGCGTCATGACCGCGCTCCTGGCGGGCAACAGCTTCCCCCTGCTGATCACCGGCCTGGTCAGCGGCTTCGTCGGCGTCTATTTCACCCAGCACATGCGCCGGCGCTCGCGCCTCGTGCGTGCGGGCCTGGCCATTGCCGGGGCGGAACTGGTCTGCATCGCCTCCCTCGCCGCCATGACCCATACCGGCGCCGACACGCTCGGTTCGCAGGTGACTGCCGGCGCCATCAACGCCGTCGTCACCATCTTCCTCGCCAGCGGCCTGCTGCCCGTCTGCGAATACGTCTTCGGCATCACCACCGACATGCGGCTGCTGGAACTGGCCGACCTCAACCACCCGCTCCTGCGCAAACTCTGTCTCGACGCGCCCGGCACCTATCATCACAGCCTCGTCGTTGCCAGCCTCGCCGAGAACGCCGCCGAGGCCGTCGGCGCCAATCCCGTCCTCGCCCGCGTCGCCTCCTACTATCACGACATCGGCAAGGC
Organism: Methylacidiphilum sp.; assembly: GCA_020718125.1. Lineage (GTDB taxonomy): Bacteria > Verrucomicrobiota > Verrucomicrobiia > CAIQCK01 > CAIQCK01 > JACRKA01. The sequence goes on from DYDC01000052.1 coordinate 8,876, forward strand.
CCTGAAACCGCAGTTCTTCACCGAGAACCAGACGCCCGGCCTCAACCCGCACGACCCGCTGCCGCCGGGCGAGAGTTTCCGCATCCTCGCCGACCATATCGAAACTGGCGAGGAACTCGCCCGCAAGCATCGCCTCAGCCCGCCCATCATTGACGTCATCCGCCAGCACCACGGCACCACGCTCGCCCGCGCCTTCTTCCACAAAGCCCGCGAACAGGCCAAAGCCGCCGCGACCGTCGTCCGGCCCATCAACCGCGCCGCACAGGCCACCACCGTCCTGCTCCCGCGCGAAGACGACTTCCGCTACGCCGGCCCGAAACCCAACTCCAAGGAATCCGCCATCGTCAGCCTCGCCGACGCGGTCGAGAGCGCCAGCCGCTCCCTCCGCGAACTGACCCCCGACAGCGTCCGCGCCCTCGTCACCGATATCATCAACCGCCGGTTCGAGGACGGCCAACTCAACGAAGCCGACCTCACCATCCAGCAACTCCACGTCATCGCCGGGCGTTTTGCCCAGACCGTGCTCGGCATGCACCACACCCGCGTCGCCTACCCCCAGGATGAAGGCCAAGCCACCCCTCGTGCAGATCAGCCTCAGCAATCGCCAGCGCCACCTGCGGATAAACAGAGCCGCACTGCTTAGCTTCCTGCGCGCTGCAGCGACCGACATGGACGCTACTGGCGGGGACGGCGCGCTGCGTCGTCCGCGTCGCCACATCCGCGACAACGCCCGGACGCCGCAGCGCGGCGTCCCCGCCTTCCGCGACCTCAGCGTCGCCCTCGTGGACGACGACGCCATCGCCGACATCAACCAGCGGTTCCTCAACCACGCCGGCCCCACCGACGTCATCAGCTTCGACCTCGGCGGTGGCACCGGCGAGATCATCGTCAGCGCCGAACGCGCCGTCATCGTCGCCAAGCAACTCCACCGCAAGCCCGCCGACGAATTCGCCCTCTACCTCATCCACGGCCTCCTCCACCTGGCCGGCATGGATGATCAAACACCCGCCCAACGCCGCGCCATCCGCGCTGCGGAACGCCGCGTCCTCCGCCAACTCCGCCCTTACGCATTACGCATTACGCATTACGCCTCGCAGCCAGGCTCACTCGTCACTCGTCACTCGTCACTCGTCACTTCCCCATGCCCCTGACCGACACCACCGGCATCGTCCTGCGCACCTCCGACTGGAGCGAGACCAGCCTCATCGTCACGTGGTTCACACGCGACCTCGGCAAGCTCCGCGCCGTCGCCAAGGGTGCCCACCGGCCCAAGAGCCAATTCCGCGGCAAGCTCGACCTCTTCTACCTCGACGACATCGTCTATGTCCCCAGCCGCCGCGGCGATCTCCACACGCTAGCCGAGTGCTACGTCGAGAACCCCTTTGTCCACATCCGCGAACGGCTCGACCTCTACGCCACCGCCAGCTACTGCTGCGAACTGGTGGACCTCGCCACCGAGCTGGAAGGCCCCGTGCCGGAGTTGTTCGAGTTGCTGGCTGGTTCGCTGCTCTCCCTCGACGAAGGCCGCTTCACGCCAATCTCCGTGCCGCTGTTCGATCTGCTCGCGCTCGACTGCCTCGGCTTCCGGCCCGACCCCGCCCGGCTCGACCTCGACCCCGGCATACGGCGTATCGCCTCCGACATCCTCGACAACAAGCACCTTGACCGCCTGCGCCTGACCAAGCCACAGTTCCGCGCCCTCGACACCACCCTCGCCCGCCTCATCGGCCGGCAGTTCGGCCGCCTGCCCCGCTCGCGAAGGTTGCTGCCGCAGTAATGCGCGGCATCGCCAATCCGCGCCCGATTCGCACTTTGACTCCGCTTGGCCTCTCCTTTACTATTTTGCCATGAGAGTTTTCACCGCAGTCGTTGAGCGTTGTCCCGACACGGGTCTTTATGTCGGTTACGTGCCGGGGTTTCCGGGCGCCCACTCCCAAGGCGAGACGCTTGACGAGTTGCAGCGTAGCTTGCGGGAGGTCGTTGAGATGTTGCTGGAGGACGGCGAACCTCGCCTCGAAGCGGAATTCATCGGCACGCAGAGCATCGCCGTAACTGCGGCGTGAGCTTATGCCCAAGCCGCCTGTTCTCAAACCGCGAGAAGTCTGCCGGATTTTGGAGGCGCTCGGCTTTTCCATAGTGCGTCAACGCGGCTCCCACGTGCAATATCGTCACGCGGACGGACGCGGCGCCACGGTCCCGAATCATCCCGGCAGGGACGTCTCTCCTGTGCTCCCGCGCCAGATCGCCAAAGACATTAGCCTGACCATCGAAGAGTTCTTGCAACATCGTTGACCAAGCCACAGTTCCGCGCCCTCGACACCACCCTCGCCCGCCTCATCGGCCGGCAGTTCGGCCGCCTGCCCCGCTCGCGAAGGTTGCTGACGGCGTAGTCCCGGCCAAGGCCGCCGTGAACAAAGCGGCAGAGGACTGCCGCGGTCCAATACGCTGCCGCGTGGCGGTCAGCCCCACTCGCAGACGCGTGAGCGTCTTGGACTGCGCCAGCCCTCTGGCGCTTATCATCCCAAGAAATAGGAGGCCGCTTGCCAATGAAGCTGCTCCGCGCGTCACTCCCTCACTCCATCCCGCCCGCCAGCTCCCGCACCACCGACTCCAAGCCGACGGTGACGCGGGCGAGGATGTCGCAGTTGACCTTGTCGGGCGTGTCGGTCCGCTCGTGGTAGTGGGCGTAGCGATACGGGGCGGTGTCGGTGACCATGAAGGCGCGCCAGCCTTCGCGCCAGAAGGAGTCGTGGTCGGACCAGTTGACGCCGGGCACGAAGCCGAACGTGGCGCAGGTCTCCACGGGCACGTCACAGCTTGCGCGAAACGCCCCCGCCGCGCGCTTGAGCAAGCCGCGCGACTGAAGGTTGCCGACGAAAGCAATGAAGTTGCCCTGGTCGGGATAGAAGAGGTTGAACAGGGGCGGGTATTGCTGGCTGCCCTTCTCGTCGCTGTAGCAGCCCAGCGTCTCCAGCGCGATCATGGCGCGGATGTCGTCGCCGCGCTGGCGGCAGGCGCGGGCATAGACGCGGCTGCCCATGTCGCTTGTGAGAAAAAACGGCGGCTCTTCGTTGGCAAATGCCACGAAGCGCACGGTGCGCGCCGGCTGCGCGGCAGCGAAGCACCGGGCCAGCTCCAGCAAGGCCGCGACGCCGGTGCCGTTGTCGTTCGCGCCGGGCGATCCCAGCACCGAGTCGTAGTGCGCGCCGATGACGACAATCTGTTCCGGCGACCGCCGGCCCATTCGCGTCGCGATGAGGTTGGCGCAGCTTGCCTTTTCGACCTCGAACCGCTGCCAGTCCACTGTGTAGCCCATCGCGGTGAATTGGCCGGCAATGTAGTCGGCAGCCTGTAGGCAGGCTTTCGCGCAGAAGATGTTTCGCTCGCCGATGTCAGAAGCCAGCACGCGCACGTGCGTCGCGAGCCGCTCGCGTGTCTGGTGGATGTCGTCCGGAGTGGCATTCATTGAAGCGCCTTTGCCGCCGCCGCAGCGGGACATGTAGAACATGCCGCCGACCGCCAGACCGAAAGCCGCGGCCAGCGCCACTGCGATGCGAAATACTGATCGGAGTTGTTCACTCACGTTCGCCTTCCTCGGTGGCGCAGCATAATCGTCAACTACGACCGCGGCAAGCGGCGCGTGGAACCGTGTCGGAACTCGTTAGAAATGTCCCCT
>DYDC01000053.1 GCA_020718125.1 Methylacidiphilum sp.
GCACACGGAAGATGGGTTTTCGGTGACCGGCGCGGTGATCGTGGCGCGTGTGTCAAGTTGCGCCCCATTGCCGTGCGGTTTGCGCTGCTGCCTTGACTGAACTCGATCGGCTGCCTAGAGTTGCCGCTTTTCAGCGCATGGACTGAAAGGGTTTTTATGCCGGACACAATCGAGAACAAACTAGCAACACATATCACCTCCGAGACGCTTGGCCCGTGCCGGCGGCTGCTGAAGATCGAGGTGCCGACGGCCGACGTGGACAAGGAATTTGGCCTCGTCGCCCAGGAATACACGCGCCACGCCCGGCTGCCGGGCTTCCGTCAAGGCCGTGCCCCGCGGCAGCTTGTGGAGAAGCGGTTTGCCGCCGAGATAGAGCAGGAGGTCCAAAAATCGCTCGTCGCGAAGGCCTATCGTGAAGCGATCCGCAGCCAGTCCTTGCAGCCGGTTGGCATGGCCGGGATCAAGGACATGCAGTTCGGCCGAGGCCAGCCGTTGGCTTTTACCGCGGAACTGGAAACAGTGCCGGACTTTGCATTGCCGGACTACAAAAGCATCCCGGTCACAAAGATGCCCGTCACCGTCACCGATGAGGATGTGGACAAGGCGGTCCATGCGCTCGCGGCACAGCGGGCCGAGTTGGTGGATGCGGCCGCCCGTGGCCTTGCCATGGAAGATTTCGCGGTCGTCAACTTCTCCGCCGTCAGCGACGGCAAACCGCTCGCCGAGTTGGCGCCTGCCGCAAAGGCCATTGCCGAGCGCAAGGACCTGTTGCTCATGATGAGCGCGGAGGCATTTGTGCCGGGTTTCTGTGAGCAGCTTGTTGGCGCGATGATTGGTGAGAAGCGGCAGGCGCAGGTGGATTTCCCCGCGGACTTCCAGATCGCGGCGATTGCCGGCAAGAAGGCCGCCTACTTCGTCGAAGTCACCGGCATCAAGGAGCGCAAGCTCCCGCCGATAGACGATGCGCTGGCCGCGTCGTTCGGCAAGGATCTCACGCTGGCCAAGCTCAAGGACGCCATCCGGGCTGACATCCAGCGTGAGCGCGAGCGTGCTGCCGGGGCCGATGCAAAAAACCAGATTGTGGAGTTTTTGCTGTCGCGCACAATGTTTGACCTGCCTCCAGTCATGCTGGCCAACGAGACGCGACACGTCATCCAAGACGTTGTCCGGGAGAACACCATGCGGGGCATTGCCAAGGAAACCCTCGGCGAGAAGAAGGACGAGATATTCCAGTTTGCCAGCAAGAACGCCGCCGACCGCCTCAAGGCCTCCTTCATCCTGGGCAAGATCGCGTCGCAGGAGAAGGTTGAAGTCCAGCAGCAAGAGATCGAGTTCCGCATCCTCCAGCTTGCGCAGCGCCACGGGATACAGCCCGTGAAGCTTCGCAAGCAACTCGAAGAACGTGGCGGCCTTGACGATATCCACGAGGAGTTGCTGGTGGCCAAGACCCTTGAATTCCTGGTCTCTACTGCTACAGTCACCCAGAAGTGAAACGGAGCGCCAATGAACGAGAAAAACCAAATCCTCATCCCGATGGTGGTCGAACAAACCGGCCGAGGCGAGCGCGCCTACGACATCTACTCGCGGTTGATGAAAGACCGCATCATCTTCATCGGCACGCCGGTGGACGACCACGTGGCCAACCTTGTCATTGCCCAGATGCTCTTCCTCCAGATGGAGGACCCGAAGAAGGACGTGCACGTCTACATCAACTCGCCGGGCGGCAGCGTCACGGCGGGGCTGGCGATCTACGACACGATGCAATACCTCACCACTCCGGTGAACACCTACTGCATCGGCCAGGCCTCCAGCATGGGCGCCGTATTGCTCGCCGCGGGCACCAAGGGCAAACGCTACGCGCTGCCCAACGCGCGCATCATGATCCACCAGCCTTGGGGCGGCATGCAGGGCACCGCGACCGACATCAGCATCCATGCGAAGGAGATCCTTCGCATGAAGGACCTGCTCAACGAGATTCTGGCCCACCACACCGGCAAACCACTGGACCAGATCACCAAGGACAGCGATCGCGATTTCTTCATGAGCGCCGAGGAAGCCAAGGCTTACGGTCTTGTGGATGAGGTCGTCAAATCCCGCAAAGAGATCGCCCCCAACGAAGCCGCCCGGAAAGAGTAAGCATGGCGCGCCCCGGCAATCTCACGATGTGCAGCTTCTGCGGCAAGAGCCACAGCGAGGTCAAAAAGCTCATTGCCGGCCCCGGCGTCTATATCTGCGACGCGTGCATCGTCGTTTGCAAAGGCATCCTCGACAAGGAACTCGCGCAAGAATCCCGCCGCGCGCCAGTAAAGCTCAGCGTGCCGAAGCCCGCCGAAATCAAATGCGAGCTGGACAGCTACGTCGTCGGCCAGGAACACGCGAAACGCTCCCTGGCCGTCGCCGTCCGCAACCACTACAAACGCATCCAGCAGGAGCGCAAAGCCGTCGAGACTTCCGGCGCCGACGCGGCCATGCCCTCGCACCATCACGACGTCGAGATCGAGAAGAGCAACATCCTTCTCATCGGCCCGACCGGCAGCGGCAAGACCCTGCTGGCCCGCACGCTTGCGCGCGTGCTCGACGTGCCGTTCACCATCGCCGATGCCACCACGCTGACCGAGGCCGGTTACGTCGGCGAGGATGTCGAGAACATCGTCCTCCGGCTCCTGCAGAACGCCGACTACGACGTCAAACGCGCTGAGGTCGGCATCGTCTATATAGACGAGATAGACAAGATCGCCCGCAAAGCGGACTCGCCCTCCATCACCCGCGACGTGAGCGGCGAGGGCGTCCAGCAGGCGCTCCTGAAGATCCTCGAAGGCACCGTGTGCAACGTGCCGCCCCAGGGCGGCCGCAAACATCCCCAACAGGAATACATCCACGTCAACACCCAGCACATTCTCTTCATCTGCGGCGGCGCGTTCGTCGGCCTCGACAAGATCGTCCAGCGCCGGCTCGGCAACCGCACGATGGGCTTCGGCACGGCCGGGCACGCCGGGGCGCAGGATTCGACGCGCATCCTCGATCACGTCGAGCCGGAGGACCTGCTCCAGTTCGGCCTCATCCCCGAATTCATCGGGCGGCTGCCCGTCGTCAGCATCCTGTCGCCGCTCAGCGAGGACGAGCTGATCTCCATCCTCGTCGAGACCCGGAACGCGATGACCAAGCAGTATGCGAAGCTCTTCGCGATGGAGGGCGTGGACCTGAAGTTCACCGCCGACGCCCAGCGGGCGCTGGCCCAGATGGCGTTGAAAAAGGGAACCGGCGCGCGCGCCCTGCGCAGCCTGCTGGAGAAGCTCATGCTCGACATGATGTATGAGATTCCCAGCCGCGCCGACGTGGCCGGCGTCACCATCAACCGCGCCGTCGTCGAGGGCAAGCGCGCCCCCATCATCCGCAAGAAGGTCGCCGGCCAGGCCGCGTGAACCGGGGTCGGGTGCGGTTTCTGCGCCGCGCAGCCTGAAAGGCATGTCGGGACAGCCGGGCCTGCCGTATCCACAACCCGAAAAGCAAAACGCCGGAAATCGTGTGACTCCCGGCGTCTGCGGAACAAATCCTCGGTTTCCGGAAACGGCTAGGCAGCCGCTTTCTTGAGGGCGTCGGCTTTGTCGGTGCGTTCCCAGGTGAAGGTCTTGTCGTCGCCGCACTTGCCGAAGTGGCCGTAGTTGGTCGTCTTGCCGTAGATGGGGCGGAGGAGGTCGAGCCCCTTGACGATGTCGGCTGGCTTGAAGCTGAAGACTTCGGCGACGGCTTTCTCGATCTTCTCGTCGCTGACCTTGCCGGTGCCGAAGGTGTTGACCATGACGCTGACGGGCTTGGGATGGCCGATGGCGTAGGCGAACTGGATCTCGCAATGGTCGGCGAGGCCGGCGGCGACGATGTTCTTGGCGACGTAGCGGCCCATATAGGCGGCGGAGCGGTCCACCTTGCTCGGGTCCTTGCCGCTAAAGGCGCCGCCACCGTGACGGCCCATGCCGCCGTAGGTGTCCACGATGATCTTACGCCCGGTGAGGCCGCTGTCGCCTTCGGGGCCGCCGACGACGAACCGGCCGGTCGGATTGACCAGGAACCCGGTCTTTTTGTCGAGCATGTTGGCCGGAATGGTCGGCTTGATGATCTGCTCGATGACGGTCTTCTTGATCTCGGCGTGCGAGACGGCCGCGTCGTGCTGGTTGGAGATGACGACGGTGCTGACGCGGACCGGCTTGAGGCCTTCGTATTCGATGCTGACCTGGGTCTTGCCGTCGGGGCGGAGCCATTTGATGGCGCCGCTGCGGCGGGCCTCGCGGAGGGCCTTGCCGAGGTTGTGGGCGAACATGATGGGGGCGGGCATCAGTTCGGGCGTCTCGGTGCAGGCATAGCCGAACATGAGGCCCTGGTCGCCTGCGCCCTGCTCGGCGGTCTCTTTGCCCTCGGCCGCGGCGTCATTGACGCCTTGGGCGATGTCGGGGCTTTGCTTGATGACGGCGGACATGACGAAGCAGTCCTCGTCGTTGAACATCGCGCTGACATCCTTCGTGTAGCCGATCTCGCGGATGGCGGCGCGGGCGATCTTGGGGAAGTCGAGGTGGGCCTTGGTGGTGATTTCGCCGGCGATGACGACGAGGTTGGACTTGGCGAGCGTCTCGCAGGCCACGCGGCTCCTGGGATCCACGGCGAGGCAGGCGTCCAGCACGGCGTCGCTGATGGTATCGCACACCTTGTCGGGATGGCCCTCGGTGACGGATTCGGAACTGAAGATGTAACGGCGCTTCGGATTCATACCCTTTGTTTCCTTCTTCTTTCTGCTACGGCTTTGGCGCGAACTCTCGGTTCGCTTGTTCGAGCGTTTCCTTGCTGCCAATGTCCAGCCATCGGCCGCGGACCTGATACGTGTAAACCGGCGTCTGTTTGTAGAGCCAGCCGATATACCGGCCCGGCTGGTCCGGGTTGTTCCCCTCAGCCAGGTAACGGGCGATGAGTTTAACTGTGTTTCGCGGGAAATAGTAAAGACAAATTGCTGTCACCGTGCCAGTGGCGTTGGGGTCTTTCTCGCTGAAGTGGATGACGCGTCCGTCGGCGTCGAGTTCGAGGTGGTTGTATTTCTTGCGGACTTCCTCGATGTCGCCAACGTCGTAGGTGACGATGGTGGGCGCGCCGCGCCCGGCGTTGCGGCGGGCGACAGCGAGGAATTCGTCGGCCGGCTGGTCAAAGAGGTTGTCGCCGGCCGCCACGATGAGGTCGTCATCGAGCTTCATCCGGTTGATGACGAGGTTGATGTCGCCGATGGCGCCGAGCTTGTCGGCGTCGGAGGTGGTGCGGTCGTTGACGGTAGTGACGCGCGTGCCGCGCCGGCGCGCGTAGTCCCGGCCCCAGCGATCGAAGTCGGTGGCGAACTTGGCGTTGGTGACGACGAGGATGTCGTCGAGGCCGGGCTTGCCGGCGAACTTGTCAAGCAGGCGCTCGATCATCGGCTTGCCGGCCACGTCCAGGAGAGGCTTGGCCTTGTTGAGCGTCAGCGGGTAGAGCCGGGTGGCGTAACCGGCGGCGAGGACGAGGAGTTTCATGGGTCAGCGTGGCGGGGTTTGCGGGGGCTTGACCATTTCGACGACATCGGGAGCGATCGAGCGGACGTAATCTTCAAGCCAGCCTTGCACCTCGGTCGGGGATTCGCTTTGCAGCGATCGTTCGGCAAAGGTCAGGGCATCGCTGCGATTCATGGCGCGAACGACGAATTTCACGAGCGGCAGCGAAACGGCGCTCATGCTCAGCTTCTCCACGCCCAGTCCGACGAGGAGCGGGGTAAGAAGCGGTTCACCGGCCATTTCGCCGCAGACGCTCACCCAGATGTGATGGGCGCGGGCGGCGTCCACGACCAGCTTGATGAGGCGCAGGACAGCCGGAAAGGTGGGAGCGTAGAGGTGCGCGACGCGTTCGTTCACACGGTCCACGGCGAGGGTGTATTGAATGAGGTCGTTGGTGCCGATGGAGAAGAAGTTGACGTGCTTGGCAAGCTGGTGGGCCATGAGGGCTGCGCTTGGCACCTCGATCATGGCGCCAACTTCCATCTGCTCGTTGAAAGGTTTGCCCTCGCGCCGGAGTTCCTCCTTGCACTCGTTGAGCAGTGCGGCGGTCCGGGTGAGTTCGGACGTGCAACTGATCATCGGATACAGCAGCTTCACGCTGCCTTCGGCGCTGGCGCGCAGCGCGGCGCGGAGTTGCGTCTTGAAGATGTCCGGGCGGTCGAGGGAGAACCGCGTGCCGCGCCAGCCCAGGAAGGGGTTGCGTTCGGGTTGGCCATGATCGGGCGGGAACAGTTTGTCGCCACCGAGGTCAATGGTGCGGATGATGACGGGATGCGGGGCCATCACCTTGGCGACATGGCGATAGGCGGCCAGTTGTTCGTCCTCGCCCGGCAGGTCGCGGCGGTTGAGGAACAAAAACTCGGTGCGGTAGAGGCCGATGCCTTCAGCGCCGTGGTCGCGGGCGCTGACGGCTTCGTCGGGGAATTCGATGTTGGCAGCGAGTTCGATGCGGCAGCCGTCGCGGGTCTCGGCGGGTTTGTCGCGAAGGATGGTGAGGCGCTCTTCGAGGGTGTGGTGGCGGATTTCGATCTCGCCATATTCGTAGAGCGTGGTCTGGCTTGGGTTGATGATGAGCAGGCCGCTGAACCCGTCCACCAAGGCATCGTCACCCGTGGTCACCTGGCGGGTGATATCGTGGAGCGCGACGACGGCGGGGACGCCCTGCGAACGCGCAATGATCGCGGTGTGGGAGGTGCGGCTGCCGACATCGGTCGCAAAGCCGAGGACCTTGGCGCGGTCCATCAGGGCCGTGTCGGAGGGTGACAAATCATGGGCCACAACAATGCGCGGGCCGGGCAGGTGCTGGAGATCCTCCCGATGTTCACCCTGGAGGTTGCGCATGATGCGACGGGTGACATCGCGGACGTCGCCGACGCGCTCGCGCAGGTAGCTGTCCTCGACCTTGGAGAGGGCCTGCGCATATTGCTCGGTGACCTCGTGGAGGATGTATTCGACGTTGATTTGTTCCTCCTTCAGCCGCTTGAGGACCTGCTCGGCCAGCATCGGGTCGTCGAGGACGAGCAGGTGTGCGTCGAAGATGCTGACGTCGCCGCCGCCCAGTTCCTTCCCGAGGTGGGTTGGAATCTCGGTGAGCTGCTGGCGGGTCTTGATGAGGGCCTGCTCGAATCGGCCGGTTTCCGCGGGGACGTCTTCAGGCCGGAGTTGTCTGCGTTCAACCGGCTCTTCCTGGGAGCCGCAAATGTGAACGACGCCGCGGGCGATGCCAGGGGAAACCTGGACGCCGCGGAATATGCGTTCTGTCTTTTGGCTCTGCTGCTCCGTCATGTCGGTCCGTCGTCATGGATGCTGGAGCGTGCGTTGCAGTTTCAACGCGCTTCAATCTTCGCCGAACTTGCGCTCGATCAATGTCTCAAGCTCGCCGAGCGCCGCGGCAGCGTCTTCGCCGGCGGCACTGATGCGCAGCTTGGTGCCTTGTCCGGCTGCCAGCATCATCAAGCCCATGATGGACTTGCCATTGATTGTTTCGCCATCTTTTTCAACGCTGATCTCGCAATGAAACCGGTTTGCGACCTTGACGAACCGCGCCGCGGGCCGGGCGTGAATGCCCAGCTTGTTCTGTATGGTGACTTCGTGTGTCAGCAGTCCCCGGCGGTCGTCGCCGGAGGTCGAAGCCTGTTTCATCATGGTCCGTCCTTGCGCATCATCGAGATCAGCCGCTCGTTGAATTCCTTGGCCGCATTATGGCCCATCCCGCGCAATTTCTGGTCCATGGCGGCGACCTCGACCAGGCGCGCGATGTCGCGGCCGTGCCGGACCGGGATGGTGACGTTCGGCACTTTGATGCCGAGGATCCTGCAGTAATCCTGGTCCAAACCAACCCGCTCGACTTCCGAGGCGGCATCCCAGTCCTTGAGGGTGACCACCAAGTCCACCCGTTTCTCGGCGCGGACCGCGCCGACGCCGAAAACCGCGGCGACATTGATGATGCCCAGACCGCGCACTTCCATGTGGTGCCGCGTCTGCTGGTCGCTGGCGGCCATCAGTTCGCGCCCATCCAGGACGTAAATCCTTGTGATATCGTCGCTGACGAGGCTGTAACCGCGTTCCACCAGCGACAGGGCGCACTCGCTCTTGCCGATGCCGCTTTCGCCCTTGATTAACACGCCGATTCCGAGAATGTCAACCATCGTGCCGTGCTCGGTGATGCGGGGGGCGAAATCCATGTCCAGCAGCAACGTGGCGAGGTTGATCAGGCGGCCGGTGACCAGTGGCGAGCGGAACACCGGCACGCGGAGCGACTCCGCTTCCTCCAGGGCCTCCCGCGTCGGACGGATGTTACGGGCCAGAATCACGCAGGGGATGTTGTGAACGAGGAACGCCCGGATACGCTTGCGGCGCTCTGCCGACGAGAGGGACTTCACGTAGGCGGTCTCGGCGTTGCCGATGACCTGGACACGCGCCCAGGCGAAATACTCGAAGAAGCCTGCCAGCGCCAGGCCCGGCCGGTTGACCGTCGCCTCGCGGATCTTTCGTTGCAGGCCCGTGGCGCCCGCAATCAGGCTCAGGCGCAACTGCTGGACATGGGCCGAGTAGAACCGCTCGACGCTGATGGACTTGACCGTGATCGGTTTGGACTGCATGACGCCGGCTCAGGTCATGTGCGGATCAATCAGCCCGAAATCGCCGTTCTTGCGGCGATACAGCACGTTGACGCGCTCGTTCTCCGCGTTCTGGAAAACCAGAAACGTCTTGGGCGACAGTTCCAATTGCAGCACGGCCTCGTCCACGAACATCGGCTTGAGCGAAAATCGCTCGGTGCGGACCACGCGATGGGTGATGTCCTGCGCCTCTTCCTCGCGGCCGATGGCCTCGATGATATGCAACGGCACCTCGGCCATTTGGGTCTTGCGAGGGTTGTGGCGCTGTATCTTGGTCTTGGCCTTGCGCAGTTGCCGCATGAGCTTGCCGACCACCTGGTCAATCGAGGCATACATGTCTTCGCTGGCTTCCTTGGCTTCGATTGTGATGTGGTTGTTGCAGTGCAGGATGCCTTCGGCGATATGGCGATACTTCTCCACTTCGAGGATGACCTGCGCGTTGAGGATGCGCGGAAAATCTATGCCGATGTGCTCGATCTTCTTGCGCGCGTAGTCCTTCATCGCCTCGGTGACGCTGACGTGACGTCCGGTGACGCTAACCACTGGGGCTGTGTGTGTCATGGAGTTCTCCTTTCCTTTGTGTGCGCGGGTTCTTTTGCTTACATGTTGAACTCGGAACCCAGATAGAGTTTACGACTCATCGGGTCATTTATCAAAAACTCGCTTGTGCCCTCGCTGACCACGCCGCCTTGGTGGATCAAATAGGCGCGGTTCACGATGGCCAGTGTCTCGCGGACGTTGTGGTCGGTGATGAGCAGCCCAAGCCCCTTGTCGCGCAGCCGCCGGATGATCTGCTGCACCTCATAGACGGCGATGGGATCCACGCCGCTGAACGGCTCGTCCAGCAACAGCAGTTTCGGCGCGGTCACGAGGGCCCGGGTAATTTCAAGCCGGCGGCGCTCGCCGCCGGAGAGTGTGTAGGCCTTGTGTTTGGCCAGCGCGGCGATGTCGAGTTCCTCCAGCAGGTATTGCAGGCGCAGCTTCCGCTCGCGGCCGGAGTAGGGCAGCGTCTCCAGGACGGCCATGATGTTCTCCTCGACGGTGAGCTTGCGGAAGATCGAGGGTTCCTGCGCGAGATAGCCGATGCCGACCCGCGCGCGGCGATACATTGGCAATCGGGTTATGTCGCGGTTCTCGAAAAACACCTTGCCTTTGGTCGGGCGCAGGAGTCCGACGATCATGTAGAAGCAGGTGGTCTTGCCGGCGCCGTTCGGGCCGAGCAACCCCACGACCTCGCCGCGGTTGACCGTGACGTCCACTCCGTTGACCACACGCTGGCCGCGGTATGCTTTGATCAATTCCCGGGTTTGCAGAAGCGATCCCATGAACTCTTGCCTACGGTCCTCCGGGTGCGGGCGGGGTTGGGGAAGTGGGGGTGGGCAGCTTGGGCATCGTGGGGAACAAGCCGGTTGAGCCGCCGCCCTTGTGGTCCTGCGGAATTGTCATGCGTGGCCTGCCCTTGACGACGGCGGTGTTCCTGGCCATGTCATACACGATGGTTTCGCCGGTGACCACGCTGGCCCCTGTCTGCACCTGTGCCGCCCCACTCAGGATCACGACCCGGTCGGCTGCCGTGTAAACCGCTTCATCGGAAATGGCCCGGCGGCCTTCCTGCGAAATCACCACGCCGCCGGTCGCCTCGATCCTCGACACGCTGTTGCCGCTGTCGCCGCCTTCGGCGAGATAAACGATCATCTTGTCGGCCGTCATGGTGCCCTGCGGATCCACCACCTTCACATGGCCGGTAAACGTCGCCACCTTCTTGTCCATGCTCATCTGCAACTCGTCCGAGGTGATGACGGTCGGCGCGGTAGCAGACGGTTTGTCCATCACGGCGGTGTCGCCGGGACGCAGGTTGATCTGGCCCGGTGAGGGCCTCGCTGGCGCGACAAATGACGGCATGGGCGTTGGGGGCACCTCGGGAGCGGGCGATGGGGGCGGCGCGGCCGCAGTTTGCGCCCACACAGCCGACGCACCCAGCAGCCATGCCATGGCTCCGTATGCCAGATGTCTTGTTGTCTTCACTTCGATTGTGGCTTGGTCAATAAAAAGGTCGGTCCCATCCGGTTCAACATGGTCACTGTCACATCGTTGTGAATCTTCACCAGATTGTCGCCTGCAATCCACTCAAACCCCTTTCCTGTTACCGTCATGTTGGTCGCGACAAGCTCGACAGCATCGTCCGAGGACGCCATTTTTGCCGTCCGATCGAAAAGGCATGTCGACGCCCGCATGGTCATGTCCACCGCGTTGTTCCGATAAATCTCCAGTTTCATCACCCGCACTTCGATCCGGCCGCCTGTCAGCAGCACGCGGGCCGTGTCGCCATACATCTTCCATCGGAGCTGGCCGGTCTCATCATACTCCGGCACGATAAACCCCCGTGCCGCGCCAGTGCCGGGCGCCATGTCAGCGGGCGCGTTGGTGGAAGGGGGCGCGCCAGCCGGCGTCGGCGCGCCGGTTTGCGCCCACGCCGCAATCGCGGCTGTCATGCCGGCCAGCCAAAACCATCGTTTCATTTTCCGTCCACCTGATAGCGTTTCAACAATTCCTTCCACGTGCCCTGGCTTTTCAAAACCAACTCGATCACTTCGCGCACAGCGCCGTGGCCGCCGGACTGCCGCGTCACATAGGCCGCGGCTTGCCGCACCTCGGCCACCGCATTGGCCACCGCCACCGGCAGGCCGACCTGCGCCAACGCCGGCAAATCCACCAAATCGTCGCCCACGAAACAAACCGCGTCCAGACCGACGCCCTCCTGCGCTGCCATCCGCCGGACGACTTCGAGCTTCGCAGACGGTGGTGACTGGCCCGGTTCCGGCTGCGACAACAGGCTCACGCCCAACTCTCTCGCGCGCCGGGCCGTGACCGGCGAGTAACGGCTGGACACCCAGCCGACAAGCAATCCTCCACGGGCCGCCATCTTCATAGCATGGCCGTCCTGAATGTGAAAAGCCTTCAGTTCCACGCCCAACGCGCGCCCGTCCTCGCCGACCGCCTCGCCGATGTAAAGCCGGCCGTCGGTCAACACGCCGTCCACGTCCAGCAACAACAGCCGGACGCGTTTTGCTTTAGCGAAGAGCTTCGCGGATGGCACAGAGTTGTTCCAGCACGCCGCGCATCGCGCGCAGCGGGATCATGTTTGGCCCGTCGCTCAACGCCGCCGACGGGTCGGGATGGGTTTCAATGAAAACACCGTCGCAGCCGGCCGCCACCGCCGCGCGCGCCAGCACGGGCGCCATCGCCGCGTCGCCGCTGCTGCGGTCGCCCGCGCCGCCGGGCGACTGCACGCTGTGAGTTGCGTCAAAGATCACAGGCCAGCCGAACGCGCGCATCACCGGCAGCGAGCGCATATCGGCGACCAGATTGTTGTAGCCGAAGCTCGCGCCGCGCTCGGTCAGCAACAGCCGCCGGCAGCCCGCGCCCTCGACCTTCTCAACGACGTTTTTCATGTCGCGCGGCGCCATGAACTGGCCTTTCTTCACGTTGACAACGCGGCCCGACTTCGCCGCCGCCACGATCAAGTCCGTCTGCCGGCACAGAAACGCCGGGATTTGCAACACATCACACACCTCGGCCGCCGCGGCGACTTCGGTCTCGGAATGCACGTCAGTCAGCACGGGCACGCCGACGGCGGTCTTCACCTTTGACAAAACTCGCAGCCCTTCGTTCAACCCCGGCCCGCGGAATGACCGCCCCGACGAGCGGTTGGCCTTGTCGTAGCTCGCCTTGAACACGAACGGCATCCGCAGCTTTTCCGTCAGCTTTCGGAGTTGCTCCGCGACACGCAGGCAAAGCCGTTCGCTCTCGATGACGCACGGCCCGGCAATCAACGCGAGCGACGGGCCGCCGATGCGGACGCC
>DYDC01000054.1 GCA_020718125.1 Methylacidiphilum sp.
CCACTACCGCGAACATCACCGCCAACGGCAAACCGAAGGTAACTGCTCAGGTAGCCACCCCAAAGCGGGCGGCTACCTGAGCAGTTACCCTTTTTCACTATGTCCGCACCCACCCGGAGGCGATGGAGTCCGTCAGTCCATCACGTCGCCCGCGGGGAAGCACTCCCGGATGAACCGCCCGTGGCTGGCCGCAATCTCCGCCCGCCGGTTCAGCGGATGGGCTTGCCTTTCGGAGCCTTGGAGGGTCTTCGGGTCGGGCGGCGGTGGCGTCTTGACCGTGGTGACCGGCTCATCCACACGGGGGAGGTAGATCTTGAAGACAGCGCCGTGCTCCGGTTCGCTGTAAACGCAAATCTGACCCGCGCTCTGCTTGACGATGCCGTAAACCGTGGCCATGCCGAGGCCGGCCTCGCGATGGACGATCAACTCGATGTCTTTGCCGATGAGGCGGCGGAGCATCGGTTCCATCTCGCCGAGGATATGGTTCAACTCGAGGATTTTGGGTTGCAAGACTTGTTTGCGGCTGAAGGCGGGCAGTTGTTGCACGAGGTCAGCGGCGCGGTCGGCGGCCTTCTGGATGTGCTGGGCCTGGGGCCGGAACGCGTCGCTGGAGGCCATGCCCTCGATCATCATCTCGCAATAGCCGCGGATGACCATGAGCAGGTTGTTGAAGTCGTGGGCGACACCGCCGGCGAGCTGGCCGATGGCTTCCATCTTGTGGGCCTGGCGGAGTTGTTCCCCGGCTTCCTTGCGCTCGGTGATGTCGGCGAAGTTGAGCGCGATGGCGGCCACGGGCGCGTCATGGAGGAGGTTGGTGCCGACGGTCTCCAGCCAGCGCCAGGGGCCGTCCTTGTGGCGATAGCGGAACTGCACCGGCGAGCCGGCGCCCGGCCGCTGCAGCATGGCGGCAAACCGCTCCTGGATCAGGGCCTGCTCGTCCGGATGCACCAGCTCGAAGGCGTTGCGGTTCACCAGTTCATCCACGGCATAACCCAGGATGCGCGTCGTGGAGGGGCTGGCGTAGCGGATGATGCCATTCTCGTTGATCAGCGCGACGCCGTCGCGGCTCTGTTCGATGAGCGCGCGGAACCGCCGTTCGCTGGAGCGCAACGCCTCCTCCGCGTTCCGCTGCGCCGTCACGTCCGTGATCAACATGATGCAGGCCCGGCGGCCGCGGAACATCGTCGGATGCACCGTGATCTCCGCCTCGAACATCGTCTTGTCCTTCTTGCGGTGCCGCCAAGTTGACCCAATCCAGGTTTCAGCCTTCGAGCCGGCCAGCCGCTCCATCAGCCGTGAGGCCTCTTCCGGCGGGCAAACCTCCTTCACCGTCATCTTCCCGAACTCCCCCTGCAAATAGCCGTAAAGCCGGACCGCCGCCTCGTTGACCGCGCGGAACTGCAACGTCTCCATGTCGCAAATCCACGCCGCCTGCGGGTTGGTTTCGAACAGCAGGCGGTATTGCTCCGAGAACATCTTCTCGGTCACCTGCCGCGCCTCCTGCGCGTTGCGCCGCTCCCTATCCAGCGCCTCCAGCGCATACCTCAACCGCGCGAACAGCGCCCCGAACACCCCAGCGTCAGCGCCACCAAGCCCGCCGTCCCGCAGCCCGCCGGCCAGATCCCGTCGCGCTCGGCGATGAAGAACGCCAGGGCAAAATTGGGCAACACGCACAACGCGATCCAGAGCAAGCGCCGGGCGCTCGAGCTGCCTCGCGCGCCTCGTTCAGGGGCACTCGTGACTGGCCTCCCCGTCCGGTCTGGGCTTACCGGCTGGCCATTGGCTTCGGCGGTCATCGTTCGACAAAACCTCTCCGCGCAGTGCGTTGGCCCGATAATGCGACAGCCACTTGTGCGATGCCACTTTTTTTTCGGCAAGGGCCGGGGCCACAAGCCATGCGCCGCTATGAGGTTGCGAATCGCCGCTTGGCTTTTCCGCGCTATCGGCGTAGAAGGGCCACGCGAACACCGTCTGGAGTCCGATGAACTACGAAATCTGGGACGTGCATACTCATCTCGCCGGCGTGCCGGGCACGACGCCGGAAGAACGTCTCGCCAAGCTGCTCCAATACGCCGACCGCGTCGGCATCGCGCGGCTGTGCGTGATGATGGGGTTGAAATGGAACTACGACCCGACGCCGGAGTTCATGCGCAAGAGCAACGATGAGGCGCTCCAAGCCGTCCGCAAGTTCCCTGACCGCGCGTTCGGCTTCGTTTATGTCAACCCGAAACACACCCAGGCCAGCCTCGACGAACTCAACCGCTGCGTCCGCGACGGGCCGATGGTCGGCGTGAAGCTTTGGTGCGCGCTCCACTGCAACGACCCGCTGCTCGACCCGATCGTGGCGCGCGCCGCGGAACTGAAGGCTATCGTGGCGCAGCACTGCTGGATCAAAATCACCGGCAACCTCCCCGGTGAGTCCACGCCGATGGACATGGCGGAGCTGGCGGCCCGGCACCCGAAGGCCACTTTCTCTTGCATCCACACTGGCGGCGATTGGGAACGCGGCATCCGCGCCATCCGGCCGCACCCGAACGTCTATGCCGACATCAACGGTGGCGACCCGACCGCCGGTTTCACCGGGATGGCCGTGCGCGAACTGGGCGCCGAGCGTGTTCTCTACGGCAGCGACGCCGGCTATCGCAGCTTCGCGTCGCAACTCGCGAAGGTCCATGGCGCGGAGATACCCGACACGGCCAAGCGGCTCATTTTTGCCGGAAACACGAAGCGGTTGCTGCGCCCCATCCTGAACGAGAAGGGAATCAAGGTATGAAGCCCGACCAATCAACATTCTCACTCGACCGCCGCGATTTTCTCAAGGTCGCCGTTGCGGCTGCTGGCGTCGCGTCGCTCGGCAGCACAAGCGCCTTACAAGCCGCAGCCGCCGCGCCCTCAGGCCTCATAGACACCAACGTTTCTCTCTCTCGCTGGCCGCTGCGCCGGCTGCCTTGCGATGACACCGCCGCGCTCGTCGCCAAGCTCCGCGCCAACGGCGTCACGCAGGCGTGGGCGGGCAGCTTCGACGGCCTGTTGCACCGCGACATCGCCACCGTTAACACGCGCCTCGCCGACGAGTGCCGCCGCCACGGGAAGGGATTGCTTGTGCCATTCGGCTCGGTGAACCCGAAGCTCCCTGATTGGGAGGACGACCTGCGTCGTTGTGCCGAGGTGCATCGCATGCCCGGTATCCGGCTGCATCCGGGCTATCACGGCTACAGGTTCGACGACCCCGATTTCGCGAAGCTCCTGCGGCTCGCGGCGGAGCGCGGCCTGCTCGTGCAGCTTGTTTGGATCATGGAAGACCGGCGCATGATGCATCCACTACTTCAAGTGGAGCCGCCGGACCTCAAGCCGCTCGCCGAGGTCATCAAGAAGACGCCCGGCCTGCGGCTCGAAATCCTGAATGTGCTCAAGGGGCTTCACGGTCAATCCCTATTGAGCCTGCTCCATGCTGGCGAGGTCTTCGTCGAAATCGCCATGCTGGAGGGCGTGGGCGGCGTCGCCGGCTTGCTGGAGAAGACCCCGCTGAACCGTGTGCTGTTCGGCTCCCACGCGCCGCTGTTCTATTTCGAGTCGGCTTTGCTGAAGCTGAAGGAATCGCCGCTCACCGAAGATCAACCGCGGGCCATCCGCTGCGACAACGCGAGGCGGTTGCTCGCGAAGAAGAGTTAGCGAAAAGCCCCGTAGGAGCGCCATGTTTATAGCTCCGCAACAACCCGAGACGCCAAGCTCCGTAGGAGCGGTATGTGCTGAAGGCAAGCGCCGCAATCACATGTCGCTCCTACGGAGCTTCACGGTTCTGGACGTTGTTGGCTACAAACATGACGCTCCTACGGAGCTGGCAAAGAGAAGGAGTTCACCATGAAACACAACCCACCCGCCTCACCGTCCCACGTTTCCCGCCGGGAATTCATCACCGCCACGTCGGCCGCCTTGCTTGCCGCCGGCGCCACCACCGCCAAGTCCGCCGGCGCGTCCAAGTTGGCGATCAACGGCGGCGACAAGGCCGTCAAGGTGACGGTCAAGCGCGCCCGCCGTTGGGGCGACCTCGAACGCGAGCGGCTCAACGCCATGCTCGAACAGAACTCGCTCTTCTACTGGAAAGGCCCGCAGACCGCCCTCGCGCTGGAGCGGTTCAAAAAAATCTATCCGTTCAAATACGCCCACACCTGCGCCTCCGGCACGGCGGCAATCCACATCGCTGTCGCCGCGACCGGCGTCGGGCCGGGCGACGAAGTCATCACCTCGCCCATCACCGACATCGGCACCGTCATCGGCGTCATCTACCAGCAGGGCGTGCCCGTCTTCGCCGACCTCGGCGCGAGCACCTACAACCTCGACCCCGCCGACGTGGAGCGTCGCATCACGCCGAAGACCAAGGCCATCATCGCCGTGCATCTCTGCGGCAACCCGTGCGACATGGACGCGCTGAAGGCCATCGCCGACAAACACAAGCTGGTCTTGATCGAGGACGCCTGCCAAGCCTGGGGCGCGAAATACCGCGGGCAGCCCATCGGCGCCGTCGGCCACATCGCCTGCTGGTCGCTCCAGGACAGCAAGCACATCACCACCGGCGACGGCGGGATGGTGGCGTCGAATGACGAGCGGTTCGGGCCAATGCTGCAGAAGTTCGGTGACAAGGGCGGTGACCGCGTCAAGGGTGGCGGGTTCCAGTCTTTCGCTACCAATTACCGCATGAACGAGCTGTCGGCGGCCTTTCTAGCGGCGCAACTGGAGCGGCTCGAAGGCATCGCCAGCAAGCGCGCGGAGCTAGGCAACCTGCTCACCGAAAAGATCACCGGCATCCCCGGCATCAGGCCGCACCAGGTGCATCCGGAGGACCGCTGCGTCTATTGGTTCTACTTCATGCGCTTCAATACCGAGGCGTTCCGCTGCAACCGCGCCGAACTGGTCAAGGCGCTACAAGCGGAAGGCGTGTCGTGTTCCGGCGGCTATATCAACGTGC
Organism: Methylacidiphilum sp.; assembly: GCA_020718125.1. Lineage (GTDB taxonomy): Bacteria > Verrucomicrobiota > Verrucomicrobiia > CAIQCK01 > CAIQCK01 > JACRKA01. Next base: position 4,967 of record DYDC01000054.1, read on the forward strand.
CGCTGCATCGCGAGCCGGTGTTCCAGAACCACGGTTTCTTCGCTGGCCATTGGCCCGTGCGCGAGATGGGCCTGACGAAGATGGACTTCACCAAGCACCACACACCCGAAGTCGAGGCCATCCTGCAGAACGGCATCCGTTTCATCATCCACGAAGGCATGACCGAGGAATACATCCTCGGCGCCGCCGAAGCCGTGCGGAAGGCGGCCAAGCACTACGCGGTCTAAACGCGCGGAGGTGATTTTGCTTTTGCCACGCACGCGGGTTTGGAGCAACCTTCCGGTGTTATGAACTGGCGGCAATACATTACGGCCGATCCGGCGGTGCTCGTGGGCAAACCGGTCATCGAAGGCACGCGGCTGTCGGTGGATTTCATCCTCGGCTTGATCGCGCAAGGCTGGAGCGAAGCGGAGATTCTGCGCAATTACCCGGGGCTGACTCGCGAGCAGATTCTCGCCTGCGCGGCTTATGCGCAGGAGCGTTTGCAGGACGAGAAGGTGTTCGCGGTGGCCTCCTGAGCCGGAACGGAGCCGAGAGGATTGGGAAGGGCGCTACAGTGTAGTGGACGAAACCGTGACCCCCATGAGGCCGCTTCCGCCGCGACCGTAGCCGTGCGCAAGATGGCGAAGCGCTACGCGGCGTGAGGCGTGGGAAACAACCGATCCGGCTCAAGCCCAGCGCAACTCGCGATAGTCACCGGGCTTCATCGCTTGCGCGGTTGCGGCTACTTCAGTTGTGTGGTTGCGGATTTCCAGCCAGTTGGTGGTCGGCAGGACAAGGATGGCCAGCCGCCGGCCGGCGAGGTTCTGCTGGTATTGCAGATTCCTGTCCGTAGTGATGAAGACATCAAACTCCGTTTCCGCAGTTTGGAGCAGGTCGCCGTTCTTCAGCCTCGCCCAGCCCGCCTCGAAAGTGGTCACGACCTCATGCGGCGCGAGCGTGCCGCGCAAAGGCACGGGCGTTCCCAGGTCGAACAGGATGCGCATAAGCCAACCCGCTCACGCGATCGCTTCGACGAGCGACGACTCCGCGAACTTGAGCACGGCCAGCGCCTGTTCGCGGCTCACGCCGGGAAACCATTCGAGGAACTGCTCCAGCGTGGCGCCGCCTTCGAGGTTCTCAAACAGCGCCCGCACCGGCACGCGCGCGCCCTTGAACACCCAAGCGCCGCTCACCTTTCCAGGCACCCGTTCAACAGACGAGCATTGCGTCCAATCCATCATGCGCGGCACAATATCCCCGCCAGAGCAGCCCGGCAAATGAGAAGCTCGCCGCAGATGCCTATGATTGAGCCGCTGCCGATCCCCGACACGCTCGACTGCGAACTGTGGTGCGGCCCGGCGCGCAAGGAGCCGATCTATCGCGACAAGCTCCAATACGATTGCGGCTTCATCTGGAACACTGGCGACGGCGAGTCGTGCAACCAGGGCGTCCACGATCTGGACATGGCGCGCTGGGTGTTCGGGCGAGACGGGCCTGCCGAAGCGGATGATGAGCATCGGCGGGCGATTCGTGTTCAACGACGTCGGCGAGGCGCCGAACACGCAGATTTGCTGTTACGACTACTCCGTGCCGGTCATCTACGAAGTCCACAACCTGCTCGCGTCGAAGGACGCGAAGGACGCGCCGAACTACCGCGGCGTCAAAACCGGCACGCTCGTGCAGTGCGAGGGCGGCCGCGTGTTGATGCACGCCGGCGCGGTCTTCGACAACGACGGCAAAGAGATCAAGAAGTTCAAAGGCGGCGAACGGCGCTTCGAGAACTTCATCGCGGCGATGCGCAGCGGGAAACGCGAAGACCTTCACTGTGAGGTGCTCGCCGGCCACATCTCCACGAACATCTGCCACGCCGGCAACGTCTCCTACCGTCTCGGCCGCAAGGCCGGCGCCGCCGAGATGCGCGCGCAGATCGGCAACCTGCCGCTGTTCCAGGAGACGCTTGACCGTTACCTCGCCCACCTGAAGGCGCACGACGTGGAGCCGGGCGAGTCGCTGCTCGGCCCGTGGCTCGAATGGAACGAGGTCAGCGAGCGGTTCAAGGACAACGCGAAGGCGAACGAACTCGTCCGCGGTTTCTACCGCAAGCCGTTCGCCGTGTCGGAAGCGAAGGTGTAAACACCCGCTCCGTTTCGGTATGGGCGGCCCCGCGCCAACCAGTGGCGTTTCGGGCTAGAAGGTGTATTTCGCGCCGAGGGAGATCAGGTTGCGGGTGAACTCGCGGCCGAGACCGAATGGCATTGTTGGCGATATCCGCTTGTTGGGGACATGGCTCTCGGCGTCGTCGTGCGAGTAGGTGAATTCCGCGGAAAGGTGTTTGTTGAAGGCGTAGGTCACGGAGCAACTGGGGGTGTAGATCCAGTCCACGCGATAGACCGGGTGCTGCCAGTTGCCAATGTAGAGGCGGAACCCGGCGCCCACGGTGAGTTTGTCGCCGAACTTGTGCTTGTAGGTGATGTCGTAGGTGATGTCCTCATACATGCTCTGGCTGGTGAACGCCGGCTGCTCGAACCGTTTGTGGGACAGGATGATGGTGTCCTCCCTGGTCGGCATGAACGAGGCGTTGGCGTCCACCCAGAACACCACGTCGTCCTGGTTGAACTTGGGCACCTGGGTTTTCAAGCGCGAATCCCAATCACGGAAGTCGGGGCCGGCGAGGATGGCGAGCTTGACCCAGGGGGCGGGGGAGCCTTCGACGCCGAACAAGGCGCGCTGGTAGGCGCTGTCGTAGGGGCTGTCGGCAAACACCCTCGAGTCAACCACCCACGGGCCGCGATACTGGTTCTGCTGGCCGTAACGATAGCCGGCCACCACGTGAGTTTTGTCACAAACCTTGAAGCCGACATCCAGGCCGCCGTTGACGTCGTCGCGGTCATAGTAGTTGATGTATCCCCTGTAGAGGTTCGGGAGCCGCTGCTTGGTCTGGAAATCGTGCGTGTAGAACGACGCCACGGGCCGGAAGAACCACGGGCCGACGGTCTGCGTCAGCTTGAAACTCTCGCGCAGCATGAACTGCTCGCGGCGGTCGCGCAACGGGATGCCGCCGATGGCCGGCGGCGCGCCGGGCGTGCCAAAGGTCGGGTTTTGGTCGCTGCCGTCCACGAACATGGGGGCGGAGCTGATTTCGTAGGCGGTGTTTTCGATCTTGCCGCCCAAGACCAGCAGGGCGCGATGGGCCACGTAATCCTCCGACGGCGCGGCATGGTAGAACACGATGTCGGGCGCGTAGGAAGCGCTGAGGTTGAAGGCGTCGCACGGCTTGTAGTCCACGCCGACCTTCGGCGAGAGGGTCGTGACGAACGACTCTTTGTTGGGGGCGACAGGGTGGAAAAACGTCGGCAGGACCGCCTTGTGGTCCTGGATGAAGACGTTGTCGTCGAAGGTTTCCTTGACGCCCAGTTCGGCCTTGAACTGGACGTCGCTCTTCTTCTCGGCCGGCTTGTCGGCGGCGAAGGCGGCACCCACGCCGCACAACACGGCAGCCGCCACGAGGCAACTCCAACGAATCACGGAAAGGTTCTTCATGGTCATGTCACTTCACGAAAACGTCTTTGTCACTGGCTGAATCGGTCGAACAACTGGCTGAGGTATGGCGGGCCGCAGGCCAGGACAACCCGGCGCCACGGCCCGCCATCAAGCATTGTAATTTCAGGTCGAAACGGGCGGGGCTTTGTGGTGCGGCGGCTTGACCACGAACGTCATGAAGGCGGCCACGATCAGCAGCCCGCAGGAGCAGTAATAGGCGAAGTCAAAGCTCTTCGTGGCGTCATAGACCTTGCCCGCCAGTAGCGAGAGCATGAAGCCGCCGAGGCCCCACGCGGTGAACACCAGCCCGTAGTTGACGCCGAAGTTCTTCAGTCCGTAGAAGTCCTTCGTGATGGACGGGAACAGCGCGAGGTTCGCGCCGTAGTTCGCGCCAATCATCGCCGAAAGGAGAGCGAGCATTGTCGTGCTGCCAAAGACACTGCCGGTCTTGGCCTGCGAGAGCAGGAAGATCATCACGGCTTGCAGGATGAAACAGAAGAAGAACGTCGCCTTCCGTCCGATCTTGTCGGAGAGCATGCCGGCGATGATGCGGCCCGCGCCGTTGCCGACCGCCAGGACTGCCACGAGCACGAAGCCAAGTTTCACTCCCGCCTGCACGTCCACCATCTTCGCCAGCTTGGAGATGATCATCAGCCCCGCGCCGGCGCCGCAGACATACATGAACCACAGGACGTAGAACTGCCATGTCTTGAGGATCTCCATCGGCGAGAAGTCTTCCTTCTTCGCCACTGCGCCTGGTTTCGGTGGCACGGTGCCCGGCGGCACGTAGCCCTTCGGGGGTGGCTTGAGGATTTGCGCAAGCCCCATCACCACGACGAGGAACCCGATGCCGAGCGCCAGCATCGTGAAAGGGACGCCCTTGGCGTTGATCAGCGCCTCCACCAGCGGCGCGACATAGACGCTCGCCAGGCCGAAGCCGGACACGACGATGCCGGCGATCAAGCCGGTGCGCGCCGCCGGGAACCACTTAACGGCCGGCGGTGTCGCCGAGGCGTAGCCGAAGCCGATGCCGGTGCCCGCGAGCACGCCGAACCCGATGATGTAACTCAACACCGAGTTGGAGAAGCTGGCGAGGATCATGCCGGCACCGACGAGCACGCCGCCGATGGTGGCGACGATGCGGGGGCCGATCCGGTCCTGCATGCGGCCGGCCGGGACCATGATCAGCGAGAAGATCAGGCACGCCACGGAGTAGGGCCACGCCTTGTCGGCTTCGGACCAGCCCCAGTCGGCGGGGATTTTCTTGCTGACGACGCTCCAGGAGTAGAGGACGCCGAGGGCGAGATTGATGCCCATTGCGGCAAAAGTAACCGTCCACCCGTGATTCTTCACGGGCGGTTGAGCTACGCTTGTATTATCAGCCATGGAAGGCTCCTTGCAGTTTCAGGCGGGTTCGGCCCAGAGGGGCCGCCTTGCGGCGGCCCCTCCGGCCGTTGGTGAATGAAGCCTTACAGCTTGCCCTTGACCAGCGCCTCAACGACGTGCGGGTCCGCGAGCGTGGTGATGTCGCCGATCTGGTCCACGGCGTTCTCGGCGATCTTGCGCAGGATGCGGCGCATGATCTTGCCCGACCGGGTCTTCGGCAGGCCCGGCGCGAACTGGATCTTGTCCGGCACCGCGATGGGGCCGATCTCCTTGCGGACGTGCAGGGCGAGTTCCTTGCGCAGGTCCTCGCTCTCCTTCACGCCTTCCTTGAGCGTGACGAATGCGTAGAGGCCCTGGCCTTTGATCTCGTGCGGCATCGGCGCCACGGCGGCCTCGGCCACCTTCGGATGGCTCACCAGCGCGCTTTCCACCTCGGCGGTGCCGATGCGGTGGCCGGAGACGTTCACCACGTCGTCAATGCGGCCCATCAACCAGTAGTCGCCGTCCTCGTCTATGCGGCAACCGTCGCCGGTGAAGTAGATGTCCTTATACATCGTGAAGTAGGTGTCAATGAACCGGTCATGATCGCCCCACGTGGTGCGCATCATGCCCGGCCACGGCTTCTTGATGCACAGCTTGCCGCCTTCGTTCGGGTTGCACGGCGTGTTGTCGTCGCGCAGGACCACCGGCTCGACGCCGAAGAACGGACGACTCGCGCTGCCCGGCTTGATGGTGTGCGCTCCCGGCAGTGGGGTGATGAGAATGCCGCCCGTCTCCGTCTGCCACCACGTGTCCACGATGGGGCACTTGCCCTTGCCGATGACGCGGTGATACCACATCCACGCCTCGGGGTTGATCGGCTCGCCGACCGACCCGAGCACCTTCAGCGTGCTCATGTCGTATTTGTTCGGGAACTCCTCGCCCTTCATGATGAGCGAGCGGATGGCGGTCGGGGCGGTGTAGAAGACGTTGACCTTGAACTTCTGGACGACCTGCCAGAACCGGCCCGCGTCGGGGAACGTCGGCACGCCCTCGAACATCAGGCTCGTGGCGCCGTTGCAGAGCGGGCCATAGACGATGTAGCTGTGGCCGGTGACCCAGCCGATGTCGGCCGTGCACCAGTAGATGTCCTCCTCGTGCACGTCGAAGATGTATTTGTGCGTCAGCGCGGAGTGGAGCAGGTAGCCGGCGGTGGAGTGGACCACGCCCTTCGGCTTGCCCGTGGAACCCGAAGTGTAGAGCATGAACAGATAATCCTCGGCGTTCATCTTCTCCGGCTCGCACTGGTCGGCGGCCTTCGCCATCGCCTCGTGATACCAGATGTCGCGGCCCGCGACGATGTTGCAGGGCGTCTCGTCGCGCTTGACCACCACAACCTTCTCGATGCTGGGGCAGACCTTGCAGGACTCGTCCGCGATGGCCTTCAACGGGATGTGTTTGCCGGCGCGCAGCGATGTGTTGGAGGTGATCAGTATCTTGCAGGTCGAGTCCTGGATGCGGCCCGCGAGCGCGTCGGCGCTGAACCCGCCGAAGATGATGGAATGGATCGCGCCGACGCGGGTGCAAGCCAGCATGACCACCGGCAGTTCGATGATCATCGGCAGGTAGATGGCGACGCGGTCGCCCTTCTTGACGCCGAGGCTCTTCAGCACGTTGGCGAACTTGCAGACCTCCTTGTGCAGTTCGGCGTAGGTGACCTTCCGCACGTCGTTTTCCGGCTCGCCCTGCCAGATGAGGGCGACCTTGTTGCCCCTGGTCTTGAGATGGCGGTCCAGGCAGTTGACGGAAACGTTGAGCTGGCCGTCCTCGAACCAGGTGTGCTTGATGACGCGCTGGCTTGTGTTCCAGGTGTATTTGCGGCCGATGGTCGGCCTCTTGAACCACTCCAACGTGTCGCACTGCTCCAGCCAGAATTTGTCGGGTTCCTTGACCGAGCGTTCATACATCGCCTTGTATTGTTCGTTGTTGATGAAGGCCCGCTTGACCGTCTCGGCCGATGGCGGGAATGTGCGGGTTTCCGTCATCAAGGAACTGGTGGATATTGCTTTCTTCTGTTCCGTCATGGTGCTGATCTCCTTACTTCTCTGCGTCTCTTACCCTGGTTATTATTGTTTCGTGTTTTCCAAAGGACCGAAAGCGGGCATCAAACCACAAACCGCTCCGCCCTGTCAACAAGCCCTCTCCGCTTTTCGGTCCGCCGCGCGCAACTTGACACACGCACCACGATCAAGTCCCAGAGGGACGGACGAGAAT
>DYDC01000055.1 GCA_020718125.1 Methylacidiphilum sp.
ATGGCCGGGGGTCGAGTCTGCGAGACCCCGGTTTGTTCCCAAATCCACGGGCACCCTGAAAGAGTGGCAAGAAATACAATCCTGCATCGCCCAAACGGCCCGTTCTGGCACCCCTTGCGTGGTGCATTGTCGGCGATGCCTGCCGGGGGTCTCGCAGACTCGACCCCCGGCTATTCTCTGGCAACCCGTAGCTCGACGCGGAGTGGTGGTCAGTCCAGCGAGTCTCGCAGACTCGACCCCCGGCTATTCTCTGGCAACCCTTCGGGTTGCCACGGACACTCCCACGTAAAACAGCGAAGACCCCTCGCCTGTCAGGCTGGCCAACCCAAGGCATGGGGGCAGTGCGCGGATGCGCCCGGCCGTTGCCAGAAGCCAGCACCGGTGGCAAATTACGCCGGGGTGGGCAACGAAAGATGAGGCAAGACGATGAACGCGAATCGCGGTTGTAAGAACGGGGCGCGCATCAGCCGACGCGAGGCGGTGCGGCGCGGAGTTTACGGCACGGCCGGCTTGATGCTGGTGGACAGGCTGGGTGCTGAGGCGTTGGCCATCACCCAAGCTCCAAAGGTGTCGGCTTTATCCAAAGCCAAGGCCAAGGCCAAGGCGGTCATCCAGGTGTTTCTGTGGGGCGGGATGTCGCATTCCGACACGTGGGATCCGAAACCGGACGCGGGCTACGATTACACCGGCCCGCTGCGGGAGGCGATCCCCACCAACGTGGATGGCATCCGGCTGGGCGAACTGTTCCCTAATCTCGCCAAGCAGGCGGACAAGTTCACTCTCATCCGCAGCATGACCCACGGCAATAACGGCCACGAGACGGCCGCCTATCTCATGCAGACCGGTCATCCGCCGGGCGAGCGGCTGGCGTATCCGTGTGTTGGCGCCGTGTTCGCCATGTGCAAGGGCTACAACGCCGGCTACAAGGGATTGATCCCGCCCTATGTGGTGCTGACGCAGCCGCAAGGCCGGTTTTCGGAATCGGGATTCCTCGGATCGAAGTTCAAGCCGTTCGCGACCGGTGGCGATCCGAACGCGCAGCGGTTCGAGGTGGAAGGTGTCGTCGCGCGGGGCATCAGCGATGAACGGCAGAAGGCGCGGTCGGAGTTACTCCAAAAGATGGACACGATGGCCGCCGCGATGCCAAAGAACCCACAACTGGCGGCGTCGAAGGATGCCGAGAAGCGGGCGTATCAATTGATCTTGGGCCAAGGCAAGGAAGTGTTCGACTTGTCGAAGGAGAAGGCGGAGTTGCGCGACAAGTTCGGCCGTCACACATTCGGCCAGGACTGCGTCGTGGCGCGCCGGCTGGTCGAAGCGGGTGTGGCTTACGTCTGCATCAATTACCCCGGCGGGTGGGACACGCACAAGGACCACTTCCAGACGATGCGCCGTCAAGCGCCGCAACTGGACCAAGGGCTGGCGATGCTGTTGCAAGACCTGCACGACCACGGCCTGCTGGAGAGCACCATCGTCTGGTGCTGCGGGGAGTTCGGGCGGACACCGAAGGTGGACTGGCAGCCGCCGTGGAATGGCGGGCGGAACCATTTCGGCGAGGTGTTCACGGTCCTTGTGGCCGGCGGCGGATTCAAGGGCGGCCATCTGGTCGGCGCGACGAATGAAAAGGCCGGGGACGTCAAGGAGCGGCCAGTGTATCCAGTGGACCTGCTGGGCAGCATCTACGCGCTGGCGGGCATAGACGCGACCGCCCTGTTGCCACATCCGTTGGGCTTGGAGGCCCGCGTGTTGCCAAGCACGGCGGAAGGCGCGAAGTCCGCAGGACTGCTGAAGGAGATCATGTAGAGCCTGCAACGGCGAGCGCGGCTCTTGGCGCAACGAAGCTGGCGGAGGGGGTGAGATTCGAACTCACGAGGACTTGCGCCCTGGCGGTTTTCAAGACCGCTGCTTTCAACCACTCAGCCACCCCTCCGGGTGCGCTGGCGTGAGGTTAGAGCAACCAGCCGAAACGTCAAGCCGCCCGTCTCCGCGCTTGCCGGCGCGTCGCGCGCCTCCTACTCTCCCGCCATTATGAAACGCCCGCTCGTCGGAATTGCGGTCGTGTTTTGTTGCGGCATCGCGCTTGGCGATTGGACGCGATTGCCGGCGGCGTGGCTTTGCCTCGTATTTGCCGTCGCCGTGGCGGCGGCCATCAGTTCTCGCTTTCACCGCAGCGCCGGCGGATTTTTCTTCGCGCTGATTTTCTGTAGCGGCCTGCTGGCACACGGGCTGGCAGTGAGTTACCCGCAACCCAATCATCTCCTGCGCCTCGTCGGCGACACCCCGCAGAACATCGCCGTGCGCGCCGTGATCACCGAGGAACCCGTCCGCCGCGTGTTTCGCGCCGCGCGGTCGGAGAAGGAGCGCGATCATTTCATGGCCAGCGTCGAGGCCGCCAACACAGGCGACGGCTGGCACACGGCTGCGGGCGACGTGGTGGTCTGGCTCGACGATCCGGGTGACGGGCAACTTCGCTATGGCGACCGCATTGAGTTCAGCGCGCTGGTCCGCCATCCACCACCACAGGCCAACCCGGGATTGTTCGACTACCCGGCCTACCTCGCGCGGCGCGGCGTCTTCCACGAGGCGCGGATTCATGACGCGGGCGCAGTGACTGTCCTCGGCCATCGGAAAAGCCCGCTGATGGATTGGGGCATGTGGCTGCAACGCCGGTTCCTCACGAGCACAGCGCGCGGTCTCGACACCGCGCGGGCGGGCGACGAGGAAGCGATTGTCGGTCTGCTTCGCGCGATGCTGGTAGGTTTTCGGCCCGGCTTGACCAACGAGCTGGCCGAGCCGTTCATGCAGACAGGCACGCTGCACGTCTTCGCTGTCAGCGGACTTCACGTGGCGGTGATCGCGGGCATTTTGGTCGGCCTCTTGCGTTTCTGCCGCGTGCCGCGCCTCGCGACAGCGGCCATTGCCCTGCCCCTGCTGCTGATCTACACGATCGCAACCGGCGCGCCCGCGTCGGCGGCGCGGTCGTTCCTGATGGCGGCCATCGTCATCATCGGCTGGAGCCTGCCGCGCCCAACGGACATGCTCAACAGCATCGCCGCGGCTGCCCTTGTGGTCTTGTTGCGCGATCCGATGCAGTTGTTCGATGTGGGGTTCCAACTCTCGTTTGCGGTCGTCATCGCGATCGCGTTGCTCGTTCCCGGACCGGGTTTCCTGACCCGCGTCCTCTATCGCCGGACGCAGCCCGACGCGGCGACATGCCGGCTGCCCGCATGGTGTCCAGGCGCGCTCGCGGACGTCATGATCCGCGACCCCTATTTACCCGCCGAGATTTTGCCTCGCTGGCAACGAGGTTTGCACGGTGTGGCGGCGGTTGTGGCCGCTTCGTTTGCGGTGTCGGTGGCGGCGTGTCTCGGCTCGATCCCGCTCATCGCCCATTACTTCCACCTGTTCACGACGATCAACTTCCTGTCGAACCTCATCATTGTGCCGCTCAGTTCGCTGGCCATCACCGTGGGGTTCGCGTCATTCCTGGCCGATCTGGTTTCCCCGGCGCTGTCCGCGCTGCTGAACAACGCGAACTACCTGTTCATGAAACTGATGGTCGCCGCAAGCCGGCTGTTCGCGGCGATACCGGGCGCGTTCGTTTACATCAAGACGCCGCCGCTGTGGCTGACAGCCGGGTTCTATCTCGTAGGCGCGCTGTTTCTCTGTCGGACGCTCTGGCAACGCGCCCGCCGGCTCCGATGGGGCGCGGTGATGGCAGGCTCGGTCCTCGCGGTCGGGCTGGCCGCCCGTAACAGCGACCAAACAGTCATCCTCACGGCGCTCAATGTCGGCAACGGGAGCGCCGTCTTCCTCGACCTGCCCGGCGAGCGACACGACACGCTGGTGGACTGCGGCTCGGCGCGAATGGCGGAGGCCATCAGCAAACCGTTCCTCCGAGCGCAAGGCTGCGACCGCATCGAGACGTTGCTATTGACTCATCCCGACGCGAGCCATGTCGCCGGCGTCGGCGTCATCCGCGACGCGTTCAGGCCGCGCCGAATCTATGACAACGGCAACACCCGCTGGACGCGCACCGCCGAGGGCTGCGTGCCCCCGTATGCCGCCCTGCGACTGGTCGCGGGCGCGAGCGTGCCCCTGGCCGAAGGCGTCGAGTTGCGCGTCCTACATCCGCCGGCGGGCAAACTGCCAGCGCGCGGCGACGATGCCGCGCTGGTGCTGCAACTTCGCGCCGGCATCCATCGCGTCCTGTTGATGTCGGACACCAGCGAGGCGGTCGAGCACCGGCTGCTGGCCGAACGGACCGACGTGCGCAGCGACGTGCTGATCCGTGGCATGCCGAGCCGCGGCGACTGCTGCACGGACGAGTTCCTCGATGCCGCCGCGGCCCGGTGGGTCGTGATCACCTCTGGCATTTATCCGCCGGAGCAGCGGCCGACGGCTGCATTGCTCGAACGCGTCCACCAGCACGGCGCGCGGCTGTTGCGGACGGACGAGGACGGCGCCGTCACGGTGCGCCTGACACCGGACGAGATGGCCGTGAAAAACTTTTCTCCACGCAGCCAGGCCATGCTAGGCTCCGCGCGCCGTGAGCAAACCAATGCCGCCAACTTCTGACGCCCGCCGCGCGCTGAGGCCTTCCGCACGCGTCAACAGAAACGGTCCCGGCTCCGTCCAATCCAGCGATGCCACTCGATCCTGACGCCGAACTGATGCTGAAGGTGCGCCGCGGCAACCGCGCCGCGTTCGAGACGCTGGTGACCAAGTTTCAGAAGCCGGTCATCAACATGATCTTCCAGAGCATCAGCGACCCCATCGAGGCGGAAGACCTGACCCAAAACGTTTTCGTCCAAGTGTGGAAAACCCGTTCACGATACAAGCCCACGGCGAAGTTTTCGACGTGGCTGTTCGCCATCGCGCGGAACATGTGCCTCAACGAAGCCCGACGCCGCGCGCGGCACCGTGCTGAATCGCTCGACCAGGCCCCAAAGGAAGGCGCGGACGGCATGGAGCAACCGTTGCAGGTCGCCGATCGCGCCGCCCTGCCCGCCGACGATGCGGCGCTGCGCTGCGAACTGCACCGGCAGGTCGAAGCCGCCCTGCGGATGTTGCCGGAAGTCCAGCGCACGGCCATGATGCTCCTGCGTCACAAGGAAATGCCCTACGAAGACATCGCCAAGGTCCTCGGCTGTTCGCTGTCAGCCACCAAGTCCATCATCCATCGCGCGCGAGTAACTCTGCGCATCCGGCTCAAGCCGTATTTGCGCCCATGAAACAACCCCAATATGTTTTGAAACTAACGCGCGCTTTTCGTGTTTGATGAACCGAGGTTGCACAATGAACTGCCAGCAATGCCAGAATGAAGTTGACGCGCTGCTCGACGACCGGCTCGACCCGCCAGCCGCTGATGCCGTTCGCGCGCACGTCGCCTCCTGCGCCGCGTGTGCCGACGCATTGCGCGATTACAAGGCCGCTTGGGCGGCCTTCGCCACCGCACCCGAACTGGAGCCGTCCTCCAACTTCGTCGCCCGCGTCATGAACGCCATTGACGTCGTTGACCGCGAACAGCCCGCCATCCGCTGGATGCTCGTGTGGCCGCGGTTCTTGCGGCTGGCTACCGCGGGCGCGGCGACGGCTTTTGTCGTCAGCGTCGCCAGTCTCGGTTTCCTCCAAAAGCAGACCACCCTGGCCATGCTCGACCAGCGGCTTCACCATGATTTGCTCGCCGAGCTGCCGGTCATTGAACATCTGGAGATGCTCAAAGACCTCGACGTGATCCGCCACCTCGATCAACTGTCTCCGACGGTTGACATGGAGCCGATCGAACAGATGCTCCAGGAAATCCTGAGCACGTGACCATGCGCCGATCGCCCGTCCTGCTTGTCCTCGCATCCTCTCTGCTGGTGACTCCCGTCACTTTCGCCGGCAACGAGACCGTGGAACCCGTGCCGCCCGCCCGCGCGACCGGGGCGTTGCCCTCGGACCTGCCGCCACGGATGCGGCAGAAGCTCGCGCAGATGACCCCGGAGCGGCGCCGCAAGGCGCTCAAGGGATGGGAGAACTACAAGAAACTCTCCCCCGAAGCGCGCCGCCGCCTCGACCTCAACTACAAGTCGTTCCGCCAGATGACGCCCGACGAACGCGCGCAGGCGCAGAAGCGCTTCAAACAATTTGAGTCGTTGCCTCCGGAGCAGAAGCGGAAGCTCATCGAGAACTGGAAACGCTGGCAGGCAATGTCTCCGGACGAGCGCGAAAAACTACGGCAGAAGAAGCGCGCCCAAGCCGCGGCGATGCCAGCCGCTGGCCCGCGCCACCGCACCAACGACGCCGTGCGCGCCGTGCCCGCTGCGGCCCCGGCCGACCGCTGACTCACCCGCGCCGCGCCAAGCGCGCCACAAACGCCCCGTCCACGCCGTCCCGCGGCGGGAATGTTTCGACGATTTTCCCAATCGCGAACTCCGCGTTGGCCTTCACGAACGCTTCCACCACGTCGCCGCTCTCCTCCGGCTCCAAGCTGCATGTGCTATAGACCAGCACGCCGCCGCGTTTGACCCGCCGCGCCGCCGCTTGCAACAACCGCGACTGTTCCGCCGCCAGCCGCGCGATGTCCTCCAAGCGCAGCCGCCAGCGGGCGTCCACGCGCCGGCGCAGCACGCCCGTGTTTGAGCACGGCACGTCCAGCAAGACCCGGTCAAACCACGTTTCAGCCGGGTCCGGCGGCCTCGCCCCTCGCGCCGTGACGGATGTGACACCGAGCCGCGCGCAGTTGGCAACCACAAGCTTCAATCGTTCGGGCGAGGAATCCTCGGCGAGGATCGTCCCACGATCCTGCATCAACGCCGCCATCAACGTCGCCTTGCCGCCCGGCGCGGCACAAACGTCCAGCACGCGCTCGCCCGGCTGCGGATCGAGCAACTCCACCGCCAGCAGCGTGCTGGGATCCTGGATGTAAAACGCGCCCCCGGCATAGCCAGGCAGGCGTTCCGGCACACACGCGCCCCTCAGTTCAATCATGGGCTGCCGCCACAAGCTGCCGCTGGCCGGTTCCGCCTCGATGCCCGCCTCGCGCCATCTCGCCAACAGCGCATCCGGCGTTGTGCGCAGCGTGTTCACGCGGGCGTAGAGCTTCGGCGGCGCGTTGTTCCATTCCAGCAAGGCCAGCGCGGCCTCGTTGCCATACCGGGCCGTCCACCGCTCCACGATCCATTCGGGGTGCGACCACCGCACCGCAAGCGGCTGGCGATCGAGGGCGGCCTTGAGCGCCGGCCGGTCACGTTCCGCGGCCCGCAGCAGCGCGTTGATGAAGCGCGTCTCGCCCGGCGACAGATGTTTCTTGGCCAGTTCCACGGTCTCGTGCACCGCCGCGTGGGCGGGAATCCGGTCGAGGAAGAAAAGCTGGTAAAGCCCCAGCCGCGCCAGCGTCGCCACGGCCGGCTTCGGCTTGCCTTGGCGGGACTTTTGCGCGGCGAGCCAGTCCAAGGCCGCGCGCTGCCGCAGGCAGCCGTAGAACAACTCGGTCGTCAGCGCGCGATCACGCTCTTCAAGCGCCGTCATGGCCAGCGCGTCATGCAGCAGGTCGTCCGCCGCGGCGCGGCCCTGCTCCCAGCGCCGCAGCAGCGCGGCCACGATTTCTCTTGGCTTCGTTTCGCTCACGCCCTAGATAGTAACGCTTCGCGGCGCGAAGTCCGCAACAATCAACACACGTGACCGACGACGAGATCAAAAAGCTTATCGAGGACGGCAAGGCCGACGCGCGCCACCAGTTGGCGTTGCGCAAGCTCTGGCCGGGGACTTTCTGTATGCACCGCAGTTGGGGATTCGGCAGGATTGCCGCCTACGACCAGATTCTCGGCAAATTCCTCGTGGACTTCCGCGGCAAGACGAGCCACGCAATGGAAATCCGCTACGTGGCCGAATCGCTGGAGCCGCTGTCCGCCGAGCACATCCTCGTCCGCAAAGCGACCGGCCTTGCCGATCTGAAGGCGCTCGCGCCCACCCAGCCGCTGGAGTTGATGCGAGTGGTCCTGAACAGCTTCGCCGGTCAGGCCACCGCGGACCAGATCGCCGCCGCGCTCTGTCCCGAAGTCGTCGCCGAGGCGGACTGGAAGAAGTGGTGGGAAGGCGCCAAGCGCGCCATGAAGAAGGACCATCACTTCGGCGTGGGCGCCAGGAAGACCGACCCCATCATCCTGCGCGGCGAGCCGCTTCGCCCGGAGCAGGAGGCCTTGCAGGCGTTCGAGGCCGCCAACACCCTGAAAGCAAAGGTCACGGCCGCCGAACAGCTTCTCAGGGCGGCCGACCAAATCACGAACCGCGACGCGATCTTCGGGCCGGTGATTCACAGGCTCAGCAGCGACATCGAGAAGGTCAAGCATCGTGAGCCGGCTGTGGCTCTGGAAGCCATCTGGATTCGCGACGAACTGGCCGAACTCCAGGGGCAACAGTCGCACCTGACGGTCAGCCAGACCCACGACATCCTCCAGAACGTCCGCCATCTCGGCGAGCTGCTCGAATCGCTCCCCTCCGGCGGGCCGAAGCGGCTGCTGCCGCAACTGCGGACGCTTTACCCGGAGACCTGGCACAGCACGCTGCGAAACCTCCTGGCCACCTCCGGCGCGAAACTGGCCGGCGACATCATCGAGTTCCTCGTCGCCGAAGGCCAGGGCGAGGCCGTCAGCCGGTTTCTCGACCGGTTTGTGCGCGAGCAGACGGCGTCGAGCGATCTGTGTTTCTGGATTTGCCGCAACCGCAACCAGCCCACGCTCGCCGCGACCCTGCGTCCGATTCTCAACACCCGGCTCATGGGAGCGATCCTTCAGGCGCTTCAGCGCGACCAGTTTGAAACGACGCGCCGCAAGAACCAAATGCTTGATTACCTGCTGGCGGACTCGATGCTCGCGGCCGAGTTGATCCGCGACGCCGACATCGAGGAGGTGCGTGACGTGGCGCGCCGCCTCTTGATGCACCCCGCCATCGGCGAAATGGACCGCCGTTCGCTGCTGGGCCGCATCATCAAGCTTCATCCGCCGATCCAGGCATTGCTGGTGCCGCAAGGCCGCGAAGCCGCCGCGGCAAAGGTGCAAGGCGTTGTCGTCTCGTGGGAGAGCCTCGAACAACGCAAGGCGGAATACGACGAGCTGGTCACCAAGCGGATTCCGGCCAACTCGAAGGACATCGCCATCGCGCGCAGCTATGGCGACCTGAGCGAGAACTACGAATTCAAGGCCGCCAAGGAGACCCAGAAGGTTCTCATGTCCCGGCAAGGCGAACTCGAAGCCATGCTCAACAGCGCGCGCGGCACCGACTTCAACGATGCAAGAACCGACACCGTCGGCATCGGAACCGTCGTCACGCTCACCGACCTGACCAAAAACAAGGCCGTCCGCTACAGCGTGCTCGGCGCGTGGGACAGCGATCCCGATCGCGGCATCGTCAGCTACCCGACCGCCCTCGCGCAGGCATTGCTCAACAAGAAAGTCGGGGACGAGGCGGACTTCGAGATCGGCGGCCACCGTCATCACGTGCGCATCGAGACGATCGGGCGTTATGTGGACCTGAAATCGGAGATCGGGCCGCCTGGCCTGCCAAAGTCGGCAGCGGCTGTAGCGGCTAGTAGCGCGCCGGCAGCACCAGCCAGCAACTCAGCCACGCCCAGCCCGCCATCAGGCCCAGCAGCAACACCAGCGCATTGAGCCGCACGCTGAGACGGTGCAGCCGGTGCCACCGGTTGAGGACTTCCTCCCGCGCCTCCTCCGCGCCGTTCCGCCGGGCCTCATGCGCCTCGTCGCGCAGCGAGTTCATTCGCGGCAACAGACGGTGCCGCGCCCACAACACGAGCACGACCATCCCGGCCAGCAGCATCAACACCGTCCCGCCGCTTTTCCACGGCCAGTAGCTCAGGCTGATCAACCCTCCGCCGCTGGCCAGCGCCAGCGCGCCGCAAATCGCGCCAAACAGGTAGTAGCGCGGGAACAACGTCCGCACAAACCGCCCCGCGTGCTCCGGCTCCAGTTCGCGGAACGCCGCCGGCGCGACGAAGAAAGAGAAAAAGATGATGGCCCCCATCCAAAGCCCCCAGCCGAGGATGAAAACGTAACTCAGCGCGATGGACATGGCCGCGGAGGTTAGCGAAAAACCGCGGCAGTTGCCAACACGGAAAGCGCCGCGCGGACAATTGCACCGGGGCCAGTCCTTTGCTAAACTTCGTTTTTGCGTGACTAACGCTCAAGCATCAACTCGCTGGTCCGACGAACTGCACCTGTCCCGCGCGGCGGTGCGGTTCATTTTCCTGCTTCCGATCGTCATCTACGCCGCCGCGCACATCCTGCTGATCGCGACGCCGGATCTCTTCTGGTGGATGACCCGCAAGGCCCACTGGTTCGGCTCCCAGCAGTTCGTCGAGGACGCGGAAGTCTTGAACGCCCGGGACCGCGCGCATTTCGAGAAGAACATCCACCGCTACGCCGAGCATCTCGGCCCCAACCATATCGCCAAGATCGCCGTGGAAGCTGTCATCGCCGTGACCGCGTTTCAGGTGTTCCGGCTTGCACGACGCCGGGCACGCCCCGGCCTGGCGACCCTCTACTTCGTTGTGTCCGCCGGCGCTCTTGTCGTCGCTGCCGAGGAAGCCCGTTGGGGCGAGACTTTTGGCTTGGAACTGTTTCCGCAACACCTCACTCACCAGGTGAAGAGCGCCAACCTCCAGGCCGAGATGACGCTTCACAACATGCCCTCCGCGCAAAGGCTCACCGGCAATGCCAAGGTCGCCTTGGCGCTCTACGGCCTGATCGGCGGCATCCTCGTCGCCCGCCTGCGGCGAGAGTGGCTCTTGGATCGGGCGTTTTATTTCTTCATCCCCCACCCTCTGCTTGCGCCAGGGTTTGCGGTGGTGCTTCTCTACTCGCTTGAGCGGGGTCTCTATAAATGGATCGTCGGCCGCCGGGTGACCACACTCTGGTCGGCATTGCAGGAACCCTCCGAGCTTGTGGCCGTGCTCACCCTGCTCCTCTTCTGTTGGCTCGTTCTCCGCACCGTCAACCGCTGGCCCCAGTCCCCTCATGCGACCTAGACTCGCGCTGCTTCTCGCAGTCGCCGCCACATCCTTCTTCATCGGCCTCGGCGCAGACGGTATCAGCCGGACGCAGGAGGGGCCCCCGTCATCGTGGCCGTCGCTCTCGCGATGACCGCTGGCAACATCCACAAGTGCGCTGTTTACGAGCCGCGCCACTCCGATGACATCGGGATGCGTGACTTTGTGCGAAAGGCCGCCGCCACCCTAAAACAAGACGAGGAGCTTCTCTTTCTGGAATCGCCCGCCTTCGGCAACAACTTGAGCGCGTTGTCCTTTTACTCACAACGCATCTTCACGACCGTCAATCGGCCGGCGCTGGAAGCACGCCTCGCCGCCGGCAAACCGTTGGCGGTCTTCACAACCGAAGCTTCATTGCCGGCGTCCCTGAAAGAAATGTTCCGAGTCAAGCTGGGCGATAGGAACTGGAGCTTCTCGAAGAGCCACTGATCACCGGTAATCGCCGCCACGCGCAGCCGGCAACCTGTTGTGTCACTTCATGTCCCGCGCTCGGTAACGATGCTGTTCCCTTCGCCAAGCACCACCACGCGCGGCTTCCAACTCTTGGCGTATTGCATCTCCACCTCGATGAAACTCATGATGGTCAGCAGGTCGCCGGGCTTGCCCAAATGGGCGGTCGCGCCGTTGAGGATGATCTCCCGCTTGCCGCGCGCGTCCGGGATGGCATAGGTCTCGAACCGCGCGCCGTTGGCCATGTTACTGGCCAGAATGCGCTCGTAGGGCAGGAAGCCCGCCTTTTCCATCAAATCCTGGTCAATGGCCAGGCTGCCCTCGTAGTTCACGCTGGAGCCAGTGACCACCGCGCGGTGCAGCTTGGATTTCAGCAGCGTCAATAGCATGACTGGAAACGATGGAGCGTCGCGCGCCGCTTTTCAATCAGAATGTCCCAACCCACGAGAGATGGGGCGCAACTTGACACACGCGCCAAGTCCCGAAAGGGACGGTCGAGAATAGCCCGGCGTTTCAACGCCGGGTGGGCTGGCAACAAGGGACAAGCCCCGTCAGGGGGAATGGCACTTACTTTAGAGCGCGACGCATTTTGG
>DYDC01000056.1 GCA_020718125.1 Methylacidiphilum sp.
CTCGAAGCCGCCCTCAAATCGACTCTTGACTCTCAACAACAAGCCGCCTAAACAACCGATGCACCACCGCTGGTTTCAACTGTCGGCGGGACATATCCATCTGAAAAGGAAATCGAAAACCACCGGAAGCGGGAAAACGAAACGAAAATCAAACAGTCAACACCATGAAACCAACCACCGAAGGAGTCGCCATGACCGAAACCAAACAAGAAACCGAACCCAAACCCTCAACAAGGTTCCGCAAACCCGTTACCGGAGGCGCCCATATTGTCAACGTCGGACTCATCGGACTCGGCTTCATGGGCGTCACCCATTTCAAAGGCTACAAGAACATCCAGAACGCGCGCGTGGTCGCCATCTGCGACAGCATTGACAAGCGGCTCACTGGCGACTGGCGCGACATCAAGGGCAACATCGGCGACTCCGGCGGCGTGCAGGACCTCACGGGCATCGCCACCTGCAAGGAGGTGGACAAGCTGCTGGCCGACCCGAACGTGCAACTCGTGGACATCTGCCTGCCGACCGGCGCGCACCGCGACGTGACCATCCGCGCGTTGCAGGCCGGCAAGAACGTCATCTGCGAGAAGCCCATCTCCGCCGCGTTGAAGGACGCCGACGCGATGGTCGCCGCCGCCAAGAAATCCAAGAAGCGCCTTTTCCTCGCACAGGTCGTGCGGTTCTGGCCGGAGTTCAAGTATGCCGCCGAGTGCGTCGCCGACGGCCGCTATGGCAAACTGAAAGGCGCGCACCTCCGCCGCATCATCTCGCAGCCCGACTGGCTCGTGGGCGACTGGCTCGCGTCAGCCAAGTCCAGCGGCGGGCCGTTGATCGATGTGCACATCCACGACTCCGACTTCATCGTCCACGCCATCGGCATGCCGAAGCGCGTGTCGAGCCAGGGCATCGTCACCAAGGGCGTTGTCAGCTACGTCGTCACCGAGTATTCGTTCGGCCCGAAAGGCCCGGTCATCACGGCCCAAGGCGGCGCGGTGGCGACCAAGGGCCTGGGCTTCGAGCACGGCTACGATTTCTACTTCGAGAACGGCACGCTCCAGTTCAACTCGCGCATGGCGTTCCCGCTCACCTTGTGGAAGCCCGACGGCACGTCGGAAAAGGTGGACCTCTCCGCCTACGAAGACGGCTACGTCGCGGAGCTGCGCCACGCTGTGGATGTCGTGGACGGCAAGGCCCCGAAGAACCTCCTGACCGCCGCCAGCTCCCGCAACGGCCTGAAGCTGACCATCGCCGAGGGCAAGTCCGCGATGACCGGCAAGCCGGTGAACGTGTAGAACCGTTGTTCGCCATGGAGGGACAGCGTGAAAGCGTGTATGAGAAGTGGTGTGTTTACAGCCATTGCGTTTCTTGCGGCGTCCTGCCTGTCATCAGCCTTCGCGAACTCGGAGAAAACGCCGCCAAAGTTCTACGCCTACTGCGTGGAAATGGGTGTGCGCGGCGTCAAAGCGCGCCCGCTCGCGGATTAAGCGAGGTTGCTGCGCGAACTCGGCGACGCGGCGGCCAAGTCGGGCGCGCGCATCTCCATCTACAGCCACGTCAATAACTGGACCGAGAGCCTGCCGTTCGTGGTTGAGGTCGTGCGCAAAGCCAACCACACGCGGGCCGGCTTCAACTTCAATCTCTGCCACTGGCTGAAAGTGGATGGCGACAATGATCACCGGCCGTTGCTGCGTGAGAACGCCGCGAAACTATTTTGTGTCACCATCAACGGCGCGCAGCGCGACGCGGCCGCGTGGACCAACGGCCTTATCCAGCCGCCCGACAAAGGCGATTTCGACAACCGCGCGCTGCTTGCCACGATCGGGGAGATCGGCTATCGCGGCCCCGTCGGCCTGATGTGTTTCGGCATCCACGATGACGCGCGCGAGCATCTGGCGCGCTCGATGAACGTCTGAAGGGGTGGTTTGCGAAATAGACGTTCCTGATGCGCGGCGGGGACACCACCGCGCGCCCGGCGTGCCTTGACTTGGCAGGGGTCGCTGTTATTATCCGCGGGCTTTTCACAGAAGGAAGAACGCCGGACATAGCTATGAAACGAACACTGCAACCCAAACGCCGCCGTCGTGTGCGCCAGCACGGTTTCCGGGCGCGCATGAGCACCAAAAGCGGCCGCGCTACGCTGAGCCGCCGCCGCCGCAAGGGCCGGAAACGGCTCGTCCCCGTGTGACCGCCACGCTGCGCCAGCACGAGCGGGTGAGGCACGGCGCGGAGTTCCGCCGCGCGCGGGCCGACGGCCGCCGGGTGACGGGGCGCATGATGCTCCTGAACGTCCTTCGCGCCGACAACCTCACCGTGCGCCGGCTCGGCGTGGTCACCAGCCGCCAGATCGGCGGCGCGGTGGCGCGCAACCGGGCGCGGCGTGTGATGCGCGAGGCATGGCGGCTCATCAAGGACCGCATCGCGCAGCCGTGCGACGTGGTCATCGTGGCCCGGCGCGGCATTGTCGGGAAGAAGATGATGGAGGTGCGGCAAGAGCTGGCGGGTTTGCTGAAAATCGCCGGCGTGATTCGTGACGAACAATGAAATGGATCGTCATCCAACTTATCCGCGGCTATCAACTGGTGATCTCACCGGCGCTGCGCACGCTGCTGCCAGCCTCGTCAGGCTGCCGGTTTGAGCCGAGTTGCTCGGTTTACGCCATGGAAGCGGTGCAGGCGCACGGAGTGGCGCGCGGCCTCTGGCTCGCGGCGCGGCGGCTGGTCCGCTGCCATCCCTGGGGCGGGCACGGTTTCGATCCCGTGCCGGGCGCCCCGTTACGCGTTACGCATTACGCATTACATCGTTACTAAATGGACAAGAAATCCCTTCCCATCATCATCGCCTGCCTCGCGCTGCTTTTCGGCTGGCAGTGGTTCGCGGACAAGATGTGGCCGCCGCCGCCGGGAGCGAAGAAGCCCGTTGCGGCCGGCCAGCAAACCGATGTTGTGGCGGCTGCCGCCACGCCCGCGCCGACGGCTCCCTCCCCGGCCCCGACTGTCGCCGCCGCGCCCGCCGTGACGGCAGCCCCCGCCGAACCGCCAAAGCCGCGCCCGCCGGAACAGACCGCCGTTTTGGAGAATGAGTTCATCCGCGCCGAGCTGACCAGCTACGGCGGCGGCATCCGCGACATCGTGCTCAAGAAATGGGGCATCTCGGCCGCCTCGAAGGAGCGCGTGAAGATCAACCTGTTCGGCGGCGACCCGATCTTCTCGCTGACGGGTGGCCCAGTGACCGGCACGAACAACCTGGCCGCGCTCGCGGCGTGGCCCGGCACCGACACCAACGCGGCTTACACGCTGCGCGACAGCGCGAAGGACCGCGCGGTGTTCGCGTGCGATGTGCCGGGCGGTCTGAGGATCGTGAAAGAGTTCGCGCTCGGCGCGGATTACACGCTGAAGTGCAAGCTGCGGTTGGAAAACGCCGGGGCACAGCCGCTGGCGGTGCCGGCGTGGGGTCTCGCGCTCGGCACGGTGGGCCAGTTGGATGAGACAGACGATGCGACGTTCGTCAACGCGGACTACTGGGACGGCTCCAACATCTCCATGACCGGCCGCGCGAAAGCCGCCTACCACGTCGCCTCGTCGCTGGTGGGCAAGCCGTTGACGGTCACCGGCCCGGTGAAGTGGGCGGCGGTGAAGAACCGTTACTTCGCGACGGTGATCAACGCGACGCATCTGGCGACCGGCTTTCATGCTGAGGAGATTGACCTGCCGAGGACGCTGACGCCAAAATCCTCGACGCCGCCGCAGGGCGCGCGGGCGGCGATGCTATTCGATGCTCTGACCCTCAAGCCGGGCGAGACGGCCGAGCGCGAGTTCACGCTCTACGCGGGACCGAAGGAGTTTCACCGGCTCGCGGCACTCGGCGACAAGCAGGAAGAGGCGATGGAGTTCGGAATGTGGGGTCGCATCAGCGAATGGCTGCTCTGGACGCTGAACAAGCTTCACGCCGTCATCCCCAGCTACGGCATCGCCATCATCATCCTCACCATTGTCATCAAGCTGATCTTCTGGCCGATCCAAGCGATGAGCACGCGCTCGATGAAGAAGATGCAGGCGCTCCAGCCGCTGATGGCCAAGTTGAAGGAGAAGTATCCCGACGACCCGCAGAAGCAGCAGCAGGAAATGATGAAGCTCTACAAGGCGCACAAGGTCAACCCGATGGGCGGCTGCCTGCCAATGGTAGTGCAGATCCCGGTGTTCTTCGCCCTCTACACGATGCTGCGCGCCGCCATCGAACTGCGCGGCGCCAGTTTCCTCTGGATCAAAGACCTCAGCATGCCCGACACGGTGTTCGACCTCGGCGGCATCCCGGTGAACCCGTTGCCGCTGGTGATGACCGCCACGACGCTCTGGCAGCAGAAACTGACGCCGACGGCCAACGTGGACCCGACGCAGCAGAAGATGATGATGCTGATGCCGGTGATGTTCCTGTTCATGTTCTACAGCATGTCCAGCGGGCTGGTGCTTTACTGGACCGTGCAGAACCTGTTGAGCATCCTCCAGCAGTGGCTGGCGCTGCGCGAGCAGAAGCCCGCCGCCGCGCCTGTGAAACGGTGACCCATGCCGACCGAAGCGAAGCAAGTGGTGACCGAACTGCTGCGGCTGATGCACATCGATGGCCGCGTGGACCAGTTCACCACCGCTGACGGCCTGCTGCTGCACATCGAGGCGCACGAGGGCGGCCGGCTCATCGGCAAACAAGGCCAGACGCTGGCCCACCTCCAGTTCATCGTCAATCGCATGCTCCACAAGGGCGACGAGAACGCCCCGCGCGTCATCGTGGATGTTTGCCGTTACCGCGAGCGCCAGCGCGACCTGCTCATCAAATACGCGCAGGAGCATGCCGACCGCGTCCGCCGCTGGGGCGACCCGATCCGGCTGGAGCCGATGATCCCCTACGAGCGGCGCGTCATCCACCAGTTCTTCGCCGCCGACCCGGACATCGAGACCCTCAGCGAAGGCGGCGAGGAAGGGGACCGCAAACAGATCACCCTGCGCGCTCGCCATCCTGTGCCGCACGGAACGCAGTCAGCCCGGCCTCACTCACCCCCGGACGATCCCCGTCGCTGACCCGCCAAACTCCGCGCTCGAAAGTCCCGGCGCGATTCTGCTAGGATGCCCGCGATGTTTATGAGACGGATTTTTCCAGCGGTGATCGCGGCGGCGCTCGCGCTGGCCGGGTGCGACCAGCCGACCGAGAACGCCGGCATCAGCGACGACCGCAACCCGTGGCTGAAGAAAGCCGAGATCGAAGTGCAGCGGCGCAATTACGCCGGGGCGGCGGAGTTTTACGAGAAGGCGTTGCAACTCAATCCCGCCTCGATGCCGATGCATTGGGCGGTGGCGATGCTCTACGAGCAGCACCTGCGGGACTATTCCAGCGCGATCTTCCACTACCAGCGGTTCGTGGCGCAGAAACCCGAGCCGGCGCGCGTGAAGATGGCCAACGAATTCATCGAGCGCGCCAAATACAGCCTCGCCGCCGGCCTGGCGCACACGCCGGTGGAGGGCGCCAGCGAATACCAGCAGCTCCAGCAACAGAACAAGGTCTTGCAGGAGCAGGTCGAACAAATGCGGCAATCGCTCAAAGCAGCCGAGATGCGGCTGACCAATCTCACCCAGCCGCCCGCGATGCCACCCGGCGAGCCGACTGAGCCGGTTGCTCCAACCCGGCCAGCCGCACCGGCGCGCGCGCCTGCGGCCGCGCAGCAGCAAGCAGCCGTGTCCCCGGCTGCGCTTGCGCCAGTCCCGGCGCCGGTCGCGCCGCACGCCCCACCCGTGCCGCAAAACACGGCTGTCGTGACTCCGCCACCGGCCCCGGCCACGAACGTTGTCCCGCCCGCACCCGCCGTCCCCAAGCCGGTCCACCCGACCAAGACGCGGTGCCACACGGTCAAACGCGGCGAGACGCTGGCCGGCATCGCGGAGAAGTTCTACGGCGACCGCAACGCGTGGATGGTGATCTACAAGGCCAACAAATCCGCGATCCCGAACAAGGACCGGCTGCTGGTCGGCACGGTGCTGACGATCCCGCCGCGCGGCTCGCGTTGAACCCCGGCGGGAAAATCGGATTGCGGCGGGGGCGGAGTCGGACTACCCTGCGGCGCATGAAGAGGACGGTGGTCTATCCCGGCAGTTTCGATCCCATCACCAACGGCCATTTGGACGTTGTGGAGCGGGCGGCGAGGTTTTTCGACGAGGTGGTGGTGGCCGTGGCGGTCAACGTGGAGAAAGCGCCGTTGTTCACGGTGAAGGAACGCAAGGCGATGGTGGAGCGCGCGGTGAAGCACATTCCTCACGCGCGGGTGGACAGCTTCGGCGGGCTGCTGGTGGACTACGCCCGCAAGGTCAAGGCCGTCGCCATTGTCCGCGGGCTGCGGATGGTGAGCGACTTCGAGTTTGAACTGCAACTGGCGCTGATGAACCGGCGCATGGAACCGCGCATCGAGACGATCTTCCTGGCGCCGCGTGACACCTATATCTACCTCAGCTCCCGCATGATCAAGGAGATCGTGCGGTTGGACGGCGACGTGAACGGGCTGGTGCCGCCGTTTGTCCAAGAAACGCTGCGGCGTAAACTGCGCCGGAGGTGATGCCATGAAAATCAACCTGAGAAACTTCCCGTCCGAAGGAAGGCACTACGAGGGCGAGGATCCGGTGGACGTTCTCGATGTGGCCGATCCGGGCTTTCGGTTTGAAACGCCGGTCAGTTACAAGCTCAACGCGACGCTGACCG
This sequence comes from Methylacidiphilum sp., assembly GCA_020718125.1. Taxonomy (GTDB): domain Bacteria; phylum Verrucomicrobiota; class Verrucomicrobiia; order CAIQCK01; family CAIQCK01; genus JACRKA01. Next base: position 6,733 of record DYDC01000056.1, read on the forward strand.
GCCATTCGCTGGTGGCCCTCGGCCGCATCTGGACGAAAGTGGGCGTCGCCTGTGCCCGCTGCCTCAAGAACGCGGACCGGAAGGTGGAGGTGACGGATTTCGTCGCGCACCAGGAGGTCACGCCGACGCAGGATTTCGCGGACTTGACGGACAATTTGCGTGAAGATATTCTGCTGGCCCTTCCGCAGAACCCGTTGTGCAATCCGGGTTGCAAGGGGCTGTGCCCCGTCTGCGGACAGGACTTGAACGAGAAAACATGTTCGTGCGCGAAGCGGGCGGTCGTTCCCGATGGTTTTCGGGGCGGCGGCACGGGAACGCCTTGGAGCGCACTCGACCAGATAAAGATTGTGAGAAAATAAGTCATGGGCACCCCAAAACGCAAGACGTCCAAGAGCAGGCAGCGGAGCCGGCGCAAAGCCAATAGCTGGCACGCGGCACAACTGTCCCGCTGCCCGCAGTGCGGCAGCAACTTCCAGCCGCACCGCGTCTGCCCCAACTGCGGCTACTACAAGGGCCGCCAGGTCGTCACCATCGAGGCGGGCGCTTAAACCCAGACAGCATCCGGCAGGCCGCGCGGTCCACCGTGAAGATTGCCATTGATGCCATGGGCGGGGATTTCGGGCCGCAGCCCGTCGTTGCGGGCGCGTTGGCCGCGCTGCATCTCTACCCCGGCATCGAGAAGCTCTACCTTGTCGGCCTGGAAAAGGAGATCCACGCCCACCTCGACGGCCTGCCCCACGATGCCGCGCGCGTCAGCGTCGTCCACGCCTCCGAAGTCGTCGGCATGCACGACAAGCCGGTCGAGGCCGTCCGCCGCAAGAAGGACTCCTCGCTCTCCCGCGCCGTGGACATGGTCAAGAAGGGCGAGGCCGACGCGGTGCTCTCGCCGGGCAACACCGGCGCGCTCGTGGCCGCGGCGCAGATCAAACTGCGCACCCTGCCGGGCGTCGAGCGGCCAGGCTTGGCCACGTTGTTCCCGTCGCACAAGGGCCGGTTCCTCATCCTCGACGTGGGCGCCAACATCGAGGCCCGTCCGCAACACCTGCGCGACTACGGCGTGATGGGCGAGGTTTATACCCGCCAGATTCTCGGCTGTCGCAATCCGCGCGTCGGCCTGCTCTCCATCGGCACCGAGGAGATGAAGGGCAACGAGTTGACCCTCGAAGCATTCCGGTTGCTGAAGGCCAGCCAGATCAACTTCACCGGCAACGTCGAGGGCCACGACATCTTCGCCGACAAGGTGGACGTCATCGTCACCGACGGTTTCAGCGGCAACGTCCTGCTCAAGAGCTGCGAAGCCGCCTCGCGGTTCATCGCCCATTGGCTGAAGGACGAACTCTCCAAGAATCTCCTGCGCAAAGCCGGCGCGGCGCTGGCCTACGGCGCCTTCAGGGCCATCAAGAAGAAGATGAACCCCGACGAATACGGCGGCGCCATCCTGCTCGGCGTCAACGGCATCTGCATCAAGGCCCACGGCAAGGCCAGCACCAACGCCATCCGCGCCGCCATCCGCGTCGCCGCCGACTCCATCGAACAACGTGTCAACACCCAGATCATCGAGGAACTCCGCCTGACCCATGAAAAAAACAACGCCGCGCAGCCCGCGCCCGCAGCTTCTGCCTAGGAGCGTCTCCATCATCGGCACGGGCAGCCATGTCCCCGCGCGCGTGATGACCAACGCCGAGTTCGCCGCCCGCAAGGAACTCGACACCTCCGACGAGTGGATCCGCTCCCGCACCGGCATCATCGAGCGCCGGTTCGCCGGCGAGAAGGAATTCACCTCCGACATGGCCGCCGAGGCCGCCCGCCGCGCCCTGTCCAACGCGAACGTCAAACCGGACGAGGTGGACCTCATCATCGTGGCCACCGTCACGCCCGACATGCCGTTCCCGTCCACCTCCACCTTCGTCCAGCACAAGCTCGGCGCCAAACGCGCCGCCTGCTTCGACGTCAACGCCGCCTGCTCCGGCTTCCTTTACGCGCTCGAGATCGGCCAGCAGTTCGTCGCCGCCCACACCTACAACACCGCGCTCGTCATCGGCGCCGAGAAACTCACCTCCATCCTCGACTTCACCGACCGCAACACCTGCGTGCTCTTCGGCGACGGCGCCGGCGCGGTCGTGCTGCGCAGCCGCGGCGGCGACAGCCACGGCATCCTGACCACCTGCATGGGTGCCGATGGCGCCCAGGGCGACCTGCTCAAAGTGCCCGCCGGCGGCTCCCGCTGCCCCGCCTCGCACGCCTCCGTGGACGGCAAACTCCACGCCATCCGCATGATGGGCCGGGAGGTTTTCAAACAGGCCGTGAACGCGATGAACGCCGCCGCCACCGAGGCGCTCGCCCGCTGCAACCTCAACGGCCCCGACATCGCGCTGGTCATTCCCCACCAGGCCAACCTCCGCATCATAGACGCCCTCGGCGAGCGCATCAGCGTCCCGCGCGACCGCATCTACGTCAACCTCAACCGCTACGGCAACACCTCCGCCGCCAGCGTGCCCATCGCGCTCGACGAAGCCGCCCACGAGGGCCGCATCAAACGCGGCGACCTCGTCCTGATGGTCGCCTTCGGCGCGGGTTTCACGTGGGCCTCCTGCGTCGTGCAGTGGTGACGCCCGCCCGCCGGGGGCGGGAAATCCGAAGTTCGAAATCCGAAGCTCGAAACAAACCCGAAGGTATTGAGGGGGGAAATCGGCAAGGCAAATCCCCGCCAGCCGATTCGGCGTTTGATTCATTTCCCTTTGCCGGGTTCGGATTTGTTTCGGATTTCGAGCTTCGGATTTCGGGTTTAACCCAGGTCCCAAAGTCGAAGTATCACAGGCAGGGCGTGACCGCCGGGCGCGCTAGGGCGCTTTCGGCTTGAACTCGTCGGCCAGCTTCTTCGCCTCGGCGATCTGCTCCTTCTTCAACTGGTTCCCGACTTCAGTTTGGGTCTTCTTCGCCATGTCGAAGTCCTGGGCGGCGGAGAGATTGAACCACTTCAACGCCTCGACGCTGTTTGAAGCCACGCCTTTGCCGTATTGGTAGCAGAAGCCAAGCATGTATTGGCCCAATCGGTCCCCCTGCTCGCCGGCCGTGCGAAACCACTTCACGGCCTCGACTTCATTCGTCGCGACGCCCTCGCCGTTCTTGTGGCAGAAGCCGAGGAGAATCTGCGCCGGCCTGTAACCTTTCTCAGCCGCCTTGCGATACCACTGCACGGCCTCGGCGGCGTCCTTGGGCACGCCGTTCCCGTATTCGTAGCATCCACCCAGCATGGTTTGGTCGAGGACGCTGCCCTGCTCGGCCGCCTTGCGGTAGCTCTCGACCTTGGCTTTGTCCGCAGCCGGTGAACTGACGCCCAACACGAGCGCGGCTGCGAGTGCGATGAGAATCCTTTGCGTTTTCATATCGTTGGCTCTGACGATTCGCGCAAACGCTACGCCCGCGCCATTCGCCCGGTCAAGCCAAAGGTCGCGCAACAACTTCTTCGTGGTGCGTGTGTCAAGTTGCGCCCCATCGAATCGCCCGGCTTCGAGGTAGAGCGTTGCGGCGCTGGCGGTGAATGCCGTGGCGAGCGCGGCAAGAGTGGAGATGAGGAGACGAATGGCTTTCATGGCGGAAAGAGGTTTTGATTCTTGAAGTTGTCGCAGCAGGCCATGAGCCTCCTTTTCGGAACGCAACGCCAAAGCTGAGTGGTGGGCAGTCTGGTTTGTAGTAGCGCGCTTCAGCGCGCGCAGTTTTTCCGTCAGAATCGCCTTCCGCGCGCTGAAGCGCGCTACTACAAACCTCCGGCAGTCTTGCCCTCGCGCGATGGAGGCGGATCAGAGGTTCGACCCTTTCAGGGTCGGCCATCGTTGCTCATCGGTTCCGCGGGCTTCGCCCACAGCTACTCATGTGGCGCCCCTTCGGGGAGCGCAGAGGCAAAAGGGAGAGGATTCTGAATCGCTGCTTTGCTTTTTCCGGCGGAGACAGCTCGCTACTTCGCGCCGTAGAACTTCCCGACGGGGAGGCTGGTGCGGCGCTGGATCAACTCGCCGATGATGTCGAGTTCATCGTCGTTGAGCGGCTCGACCCAATCCTCCAGCGGCTTGCGCGCGACGGTGTAGAGCTGCACCAGTTTGATCTTCCCCCCGCCGCGGATGATGTCGTTGAGGCGGTCACCGTAGGCTTCGATCTCGCCCGTGGGCGGCGGCTCGCCGTGAAAGCGCATGAAAAGGCTCTGGATAACGATGGGGCGCTGGCTGGCGGCGAGCGCGAGGTTCTTCAGGATGCGGCTGAAGAAGACGCTCGTGCGGTTGACCTGCCGGTAATACGGCTCGGTGCCCGCGTCGAGCTTCGCCCAGACTTCGCCGTTGTTCTCGTCCAGCAACTTCAGCCCGGTCTGCACGTCGCGCCGGTCCAGCCCGGCGCAGTCGGTGATGAGAACAATCTTCGTATCGTTGAGCCGTGCCTCCTGCTTGACCTTTACGACCGTCTCGACGACCTGGAGAAATTGGCGCGCCGTGGTCGGCTCGCCGTCGCCGCTGAGGGCGATGTCGTTGATGCGCGTGGCGAGGTCCATCGCCGTGTTGAACGGATACTCGGCCGCCAGCGCGCCGGACTCGACCAGCGCGATCATCTGGCGCAGTTCGCGCTCCAGCGTGGAGAGCGCCAGCATCGCGACCTTCGGCGGCGTGACGCGGTCCACCTGGCAATAGACGCAGTGGAAATTGCAGGCCTTGTCGGGGTTGAGGTTGATGCCGACGGACAGGCCGTGGCTCCGGCGCGAGATGACCGGATAGACGTAGAGGAAATCCCGGTGGATGCGCGGGTGCAGTTGATGCGCAATGCTCAGTTTAGGCTTGGTCGCGACGGCGTCGGGCACGGCGCAAAGTATCATCGGCCCGCCACGGCTGCAATGGACAGAATCGGGAGTGGCGCGATTGGAAGTATTGGTTACTGCCCCCCGCCCCAAAGGGGCGGAGGCATATCAGCCCGGAGCAAGCGAGTTCGCGAGCACCGCCCTGAGTTCAGGATTCCAAGAAACCATCGCGCTCTAAAGTAAGTGCCATTCCCCCTGACGGGGCTTGTCCCTTGTTGCCAGCCCACCCAGCGTTGAAACGCCGGGCTATTCTCGACCGTCCCTTTCGGGACTTGGCGCGTGTGTCAAGTTGCGCCCGGATGTGACCCCGATGACGACCCGATGACCCCGAAGGGATGTGACCCCGATGACCCCGATGACGCTGTTTTTCACGGGGCGATAGCCAGTAGCTATTGCAACACTTGGACGGTTTGAGATTCAAC
>DYDC01000057.1 GCA_020718125.1 Methylacidiphilum sp.
AAGTGCCGGGCTATTCTCGTCCGTCCCTCTGGGACTTGATCGTGGTGCGTGTGTCAAGTTGCGCCCTTCGTGGTGCGGCCAACAAGACGCTGGTTCTGATTGCGGCTCAGGACGGCGGGCGAAAGATCGGGCGGATTCGCCTGGCCCGAATGACGGACGCTTCGGCGGCCAGTTTGGAGCCTGCCGTGCGGCAAGCCATCAAACCGGGGAGTCGCATTGAGACCGACGATTGGTCGGGATATAACGGGTTGAGCGTTCTTGGATACGACCACGAAGTGATCCAACCCGCCGCCGAATTGGGAGACAACTTGCTGCCCCGGGTCAACCTCATCGCCTCCATGCTCAAGCGATGGCTGTTGGGCACGCGCCAAGGAGCGGTCCGGCCCGTGCACTTGGACTACTACTTGGACGAGTTCACCTTTCGCTTCAACCGGCGCACTTCGGGTTCGCGCGGGATGCCCTTCTACGCCGTCGTCGTCGCCCGCGGCGAGCAACAGCCGGCAACGTAGCGTCGCGGCTGCTCACGAGTGCGTCTTCAGGAACTCCTTCAACATTCTCGCCGTGTGGCTCTTCGCGCCGTCGCGGATGATTTCCTCCGGCGCGCCGAGCGCCACGACGCGCCCGCCGGCGTCGCCGCCTTCGGGGCCGAGGTCTATGATGTGGTCGGCCTCGGCGATGATGTCGAGGTTGTGCTCGATCACCACCAGCGTGTTGCCCGCGTCCACGAGGCGATGCAGCACCTCGATCAAACGTGCCACGTCGGCCATGTGCAGGCCCACGGTCGGCTCGTCGAGGATGTAGAGCGTGCGGCCTTGCGTTGGCTTCGCCAACTCGGTCACCAGCTTGATCCGCTGCGCCTCGCCGCCGCTGAGCGTCGGGCTTTGCTGGCCGAGCGTCAGGTAATCAAGGCCGACGTCGTGCAGCAGCGAGAGCGGCCGAGTCAGGAACGGCTCCGCCTTGAAATACTCCAGCGCCTCCTCGACGCTCATCGCCAGCACGTCGGCGATGGACTTGCCCTTGAAGCGGATGTCCCGCGTCTCCGGCGTGAACCGCCGGCCGCGGCATTCGTCGCATGGCACGCGCACGTCGGGCAGGAAGCTCATCGCGATGCGCTTGATGCCCTGGCCCTCGCACGTCTCGCAGTGCCCGCCGCCGCGTTGGGTCGGCACGTTGAACGAGAACCGTTCCGGCCCATAGCCGCGCATCTTTGCTTCCGGCACCTGCGCGAACAGCCGCCGGATGTCGTCGTAAAACCCGACGTAGGTCGCCGGGCATGATCGCGGCGTCTTCCCAATCGGCGTTTGATCCACTTCGAGCACGCGGCGGATGTCGGGAGGAAGAATCACTTGGTTCGTAGTAGCGCGGTTCACCGCGCGTTTGTCCGCATTTGCATACCCGCCCGAACGCGCGGTAAACCGCGCTACTACGAACTTCTTCGCCCCATGCAACAACACGTCCCGCACCAGCGTGGACTTGCCGCTGCCGCTGACGCCCGTCACCGCGGTGAACCGCCCCAGCGGAAACTTCACCGCCAGCTTCTTCAGGTTGTGCAGAGTCGCGCCATGCACTTCCACAAACTTCTCCCCTTCACCGCGCCGCGGCCTTGTCGGGTGCTTCATCGGCTCGCGCAGGAACTTGCCCGTCACCGACGCCGGCGCGCGCACAACCTCCTTCGGCGTGCCCGCCGCCACCAACTTCCCGCCATGAATACCCGCGCCGGGGCCGAGGTCAATCAGGTGATCGGCGCTGCGGATGGTCGTCTCGTCGTGCTCGACCACAACGACGGTGTTGCCTTTCTCGCGCAGTTTCCGGAGCGTGCCGAGCAGCATCGCGTTGTCGCGCGGATGCAGGCCGATGGTCGGCTCGTCGAGGATGTAGCAGACGCCGCGCAGGTTCGAGCCGAGCTGGGCTGCCAGCCGGATGCGTTGCGCCTCGCCGCCGCTAAGGGTGGTCGCGCTGCGGTCGAGCGACAGATAGCCCAGCCCGACCAGTTCGAGGAACTCCAGCCGCGACCGCATCTCGGCGATTATGTCGCGCGCAATCTCGCGCACCCGGCCGCCGAGTCGGAAGCCGTCGAGATAACGATGAAACTCGCTCGCCGGCATGGCGGTCAGGCAGGCGATGTCGTTGCCGCGCAAGCGCACCGCACGCGCCACCGGATTCAGCCGCGCGCCGTTGCACGTCGGGCAAGGTTCCTCATTCTCGAATGTGGGAGGGGCCTCAGCGCCCCGACCTTCACCGTCCATGTCAGAGTCGGGGCGCTGAGGCCCCTCCCACATTCTTCCGAAGCCGCAGCACGTCGGGCACCAGCCGTGGCGCGAGTTGAACGAGAACAGGCGCGGGTCGAGTTCCTCGAAACTGCGGCTGCATTTTGGGCAGGCCCGCCGTGTCGAGAAGATCACATCCTTCCGGCGCAGCGCGGCGACCAGCAGCGTGCCGTTGCCGAACTCCAGCGCCTGCTCCACCAGTTGCGTCAGCCGCCGGTTCGCGCCGCTGACCACGGGCCGCGCAATGACGAGATCAATGTCGTGTTCTTTGAACCGGTCGAGCCGCGGAAAATCCGCGCTGGGCAGGCAGCCTCCGTCCACGCGCAACTGCACGATGCCCTTGCGCGCGGCCCACTCGGCGAGATCGAGGTAGAAGCCTTTGCGGGCGCGCACGCGCGGCGCGAGCAACTCGACCTGATGGCCGCGCCAGCCCTTCGCGATGGCCGCCACGACCGCGTCCACCGTCTGCGGCTCGATGGCGACGTTGCAGTCGGGACAGAACTGTGTGCCGAGCTTGGCGAAGAGCAGTCGCAGGAAATGATAAGTCTCGGTGACCGTCGCGACGGTGCTCTTGCGTCCGCCGCGGCTGGTGCGTTGCTCGATGGCGACCGTCGGCGGCACGCCGGTGACGAGGTCCACGTCGGGGCGCGCCGCCGGCTCGATGAACTGCCGCGCGTAGGCGTTGAGCGTTTCGAGGTATCGCCGCTGGCCTTCGTTGAAGAGCAGGTCGAACGCAAGCGTGCTCTTGCCGCTGCCGCTGACGCCGGTGATGACGGTGAACCGGTCACGCGGGATACTGACGCTGAGGTCGCGGAGGTTGTGTTCGCGGGCGCGAACGATCTCGATGGAGCCGTTGCCTGTAGCGGCGGTCTGTGGCCGCCTATTTTCTACGCGAACGGCCGGCGGTCGCAGACCGCCGCTACAGGCTCCTCGCAGCGCCATTCCCGTATGCGACGCCTTGCACGCCATCACCTGCTCCGGCGTGCCCTCCACCACGACACGCCCGCCTTCGTCGCCGCCTTCGGGGCCGAGGTCAATCACCCAGTCGGCGTTGCGGATGACATCGAGATGATGCTCGATGACAATGAGCGAATGGCCGCGCTCCAGCAGCCTCTCGAACGCCGACAGCAGCGTCTGGATGTCGTCGAGGTGCAGGCCGGTCGTCGGCTCGTCAAAAAGGAACGACGTCTTCTCTGCCTTCGCCTCGGCGAGATGACCGGCGAGCTTCAGCCGCTGCGACTCGCCGCCGCTGAGCGTCGTGATCGGCTGGCCCAGCTTCACGTAGCCAAGACCGACCTCGCGCAGAGGTTCCAATTGTCTCCGGAGTGTCTCGCGCGAAGCCGCCACGCCGCCAAGTTCTTTCTTTGCGCCTTCGCGTCTTTGCGCGAGCCCGAAAAACTCGACCGCCTCGTTCACCGTGAGATCGAGCACGCCGGGGATGTTCCTGCCGTTGTAGCGGATGGCGAGGATAGGCGGACGATAGCGTTTGCCGTCGCACTCCGGGCAGCGCAGGAACACGTCGCTGAGGAACTGCATCTCGACGTGCTCGAAGCCGGTGCCTTCGCAGACGGGGCAGCGGCCGACCTCGCTGTTGAAGCTGAACGTCGAGGCGGTGAAGCCCTGCGCGATGGCGTCGGGCGTGGCGGCGAAGAGCTTGCGGATTTCATCGAACGCGCCGGTGTAGGTCGCGGGATTGGCGCGTGGCGTGCGGCCGATGGGCGCCTGGTCCACCAGCACGACGTCACCGACCTGCTCGTAGCCTTCGATGGCGCGATGCGCGCCGGCTGTTTCATCGGGATGGCGTTTCAGCTTGCAGAGCGCGCGGTAGAGCACGTCGTGGAGGAGCGTGGATTTGCCACTGCCGCTGACACCGGTGAGCACCGTGAGGCGGTTGAGCGGGAAACCGACGTCAATGTTCTTGAGGTTGTGCTCGCTCGCGCCGCAGACGCGGAGCCAGTCGGTCTGCGGTCGGGGAACGCACGCGTCCCGCGTGCCAGTGTCCGGCGTCTCGCCGGACACTCCCCTCGCGCAGGACTTGCGAGTGCTCGCTGCCCCGCTACGGACCGTCGGCGGGACGCCGACGGTTGCACGCGAGACGCGTGCGCTCCCCGCATCCTTCACAACCAGCCAACGTTGCCGGCTGAGTGCGACGCGTTTCTTCCCGCTGAAATACTGGCCGGTTAGCGAGCGCGCCGACTTGCAGAGGTCACCGAACTTTCCCTCGAACACCAGTTGCCCGCCGTGCTCGCCGGGGCCGGGGCCGAGGTCTAGCACGCGGTCGGCGGCGCGGATGAGGTCGGGGTCGTGCTCGACGACCAGCAGCGTGTTGCCCTTGTCGCGCAGGCCGTGCAGGACGCCCGTGAGGCGGCCGATGTCACGCGGGTGGAGGCCGATGCTTGGCTCGTCGAGGACGAAGAGCGTGTTCACCAGCGACGTGCCGAGCGCGGTGGTGAGGTTGACGCGCTGGACCTCGCCGCCGCTGAGCGTGCGCGACTGGCGGTCGAGCGTGAGGTAGCCGAGGCCCGCGTCGTTGAGGTAGCGGAGGCGCGTGCGAATCTCGCCGAGCAGCAGCTCGGTGGCCTTGTCGAGCGCGCCGGGGAAGCGGAGCGACTCGAAGAAGGCGAGCGTGCGGGAGATGGGGAGGGCGTAAAGCTCGTGGATGGCGAGTCCTCCGGAATGTGGGAGGGGCCTCAGCGCCCCGACATTCGCTGCCACACTCGCCTCGCTTACGGTCGGGGCGCTGAGGCCCCTCCCACATTCCGAAAGCGCGACATCTCGCCCAATCCGCCAGCAGAGCGCGTCCGACTTCAGCCGCGCGCCGCCACAATCGGGGCATGGCACGTAGGCGCGGTAGCGTGAGAGCAGCACGCGGACGTGCATCTTGTAGGTCTTGGTCTCCAGCCACGCGAAGAATCGCTTCAGTCCATACCACTTGCGGTCTTCCCAACGGCCTTCGCCGTCAATGACCCATCGTTTCCACTTCTCCGGCAGCTTCTCCCACGGCGCATCGGTTGGGCAGCCGGCGCGCGGCGCGAACTCCATCATGTCGTCCTGACACTCGCGATAACTCTCGCTCTGCCAGATCTTGATCGCGCCGCCGGCCAGCGTGAGCGCCGGGTTCGGCACGACGCGGTCGTAGTCAATCTCGATGGTCCGGCCGAATCCGCGGCACTTGTCGCAGGCTCCGAGCGGCGAGTTGAACGAGAAGAGGTTTGGCGACGGGTCGCGGTAATGGATGTCGCAATCGGGACAGTGAAGGTCGGCTGAGAAGTTAAGAGTTGAGAGTTGAGAGTTGAGAGTTCGGACTTGGACACGGCCTTTGCCGTATTTGAGCGCGATCTCCAACGCTTCGACGACGCGGGCGCGGCTGGGCGGCTCGATGCGGACGCGGTCGGCGATGACGTCGAGCGTGGTGCCGGTTTTGATGGCGCGCGGGTCCTCGTCGAGACGAACGACTTCGCCGGCAATGAGCGCGCGCTGGAAACCTTGCTTCGCCAGCACGTCGCGGGCTTCCTCAGCCTTGAATGACTTCGGCACGGGACAGGGGAACGTCACCAGCACCTCCTGCTTGCCGGCCTGCTGTGTGAGGGTCGGCCAGATCGTGTCGGCGTTGTCGCGGCGGACGGGTTTGCCGCAGCCGCGGCAGTGGAGCGTGGCGGCGCGTGCGTAGAGCAGTTTGATGTGATCGCACAGCTCGGTCATCGTGCCGACGGTGCTGCGCGAGGTGCGGACGGGGTTGGTCTGGTCAATCGCGACGGCGGGCGGGATGCCGACGATGCGGTCCACGCGCGGCTTGTCCATGCGGTCGAGGAACTGCCGCGCATAAGGCGAGAACGTCTCGACGTAACGCCGCTGGCCCTCGGCGTAGAGCGTGTCGAACGCGAGCGAGGACTTGCCGCTGCCGCTGACGCCGGTGACGACGATGAAGCGGTTCAGCGGCAGCTTGAGGTCGAGGCCCTTGAGGTTGTTCTGCCGCGCGCCCTCAACGAGGATGAATTCGCCTTCCGACATGTGCGCGGCACTATAGGCAGGTGGAAACGTTTTGCAACGGGCCGGTCCGCCGCGTCAGGACCGCCGCCGATGCTTCCGATGCTCCTGTTTGTCCCGCGCGCGTGCGATGCGGCTGGGCGTGCGCTTCGCGGACGAGCGCTTCGGCTCGATTGTGTGCGTCCGGGCGCGGGCGCTGAGGACGATCGAGCAGCCTTCAAAGCCGAACGCTGCGCGCAGGCGGTCCATGATGTATTTGCGATACGAGTCGCTGAACAGGTCGGGCGTGTTGACGAACGCCAGGAACCGCGGCGGGCGCGTGCCGGTCTGGGTGGCGTAGTAGAGCCGGAGTTGATGGCCGGATTTGCCGGGCGAGGGGCGCGAGCGGATCGCCTCGGACAGCACGCGGTTGAGGACGGCGGTCGGCACTTCCTGATTGAGCTGGCGGTCCACGACGTGGATGGTCGAGAGCAGCCGGCCGAGGGCCATGCCGGTCTTGGCGGAGATGAAGACCACGGGAGCGAAGTCGAGGAAGAACAGGATGTGGTGGAGCTGCTCGATAAACTGCTTCTGCACCCGCTCGCCGACGAGGTCCCATTTGTTGACGGCGATGATGCATCCCTTGTTTGCCGCGAGGATCTTGCCGCCGATCTTCTTGTCCTGCGCGGTGACGCCCATCGAGGCGTCGAGCACCAGCACGGCCAGCTCGCAGCGCTCGATGCTCTGCTCGGCGCGGCGGACGCTGAAGAACTCGACGGAGGTGTCCACCCTGCCCGTCGGCCGGATGCCGGCGGTGTCTGTCAATATGAACTCGCGCTGCCGCCCCTCGATCTCGGCCGTGAACGGCACGTCCACGGCATCGCGCGTGGTGCCGGCGACTTCGCTGACGATGACGCGTTCCTCGTGGACGAGGCGGTTGATGATCGAGGACTTGCCGACGTTGGGCCGGCCGACGATGGCGATCTTCAGCGGCGTTTGTCGTGGCGCTGAGACTCCTTCCTCAGCCTGTTCCCGAACCGCCGACACCGGCAGTTGGGCCATCGCCGCATCCAGAATCTCGTCCAGGCCAAGGCCCTGGATGGCGCTGACAGGGAAGACTTTCTCGAAGCCGAGTTGCATGAAGTCGGCCAGCAGGCTTTCCTGCTGGAGATTGTCCACCTTGTTGACCGCAAGGAAGATCGTTTTGCCGCTCTCACGGAGAAGCTTGGCGACCTCTTGGTCGAGCGGGACGACGCCGTCGCGGGAGTCCACGACGAGGAGGATGAGCGCGGCGTCGGCGATGGCCACGTCGGCCTGGTGGCGCATGGCGCCGATGATCTCGTCATGGGTCCGTTCGCCGCGCAAGAGGCCGATGCCACCGGTGTCGAGCAACGTGAACGGCACGTCGCGATGCTCGGCCTCGGCGCTGATGCGGTCGCGGGTGATGCCCGGCTGGTCGTGGACGATGGCGATGCGCTTGCCGACGATGCGGTTGAACAGCGCGCTTTTGCCGACGTTGGGCCGGCCGACGATGGCGATGACGGGTAACATCAGGTGTGGCTAGATTTTCAGGTTCACGACGCCGTTCAACTGCTTGGCGCCGTCGAGGAGATACCAGATGAACGAGACGGCGGTGAAGAACCCGGCGACGTGGAGCGTCACGGCCATCGAGGTCGGTTCCATCTTCAGCATCACGCAGCCAAGCGCGATCATCTGGAAAAGGGTGGCAATCTTGCTGACGATGCGCGGCTTGACCTTGACCTCGCCGACGATGACGTGGATGAACAGCGCGCCGGCAACCAGGAACACGTCGCGGCTGACGACGAGGATGGGGAACCACAGCGGCAGCTTCGGGAACGCGCCCCCCGGATTGATCGCGAGCAGGATCACCACGGTCATCAGCAGCAGCTTGTCAGCAATCGGGTCGAGCACGCGGCCAAGCTGCGACTGCTGGTTGAACTGGCGCGCGATGAAACCGTCCACGCCGTCGCTGACCGCGGCAACGGCGAAAATCCAGAACGCCAGCAGCCGGTGCCAGTCCGCGTGGCCGGCGGAATAATACATGATCTGCGACGCGCACACCGGCACCAGCAGGATGCGGAGGATGGTGATTTTGGTGGCGAGCGTAATCATGAGTCAGTAGGCGGCGACCAATCACTACGATTTGAATCGTTCACGCGCGCCCGCCAGCCGCGCCAGGACGCGATCGTGGCCCAGCACTTCCAGCATGCGAAACAGGCTCGGTCCGATGGCCTTGCCGCTGACGGCGACGCGGCAGGGGTGGATGAGCGCGGCGGGCTTTATGCCGAGTGATTTGGCCGGCTCGCGCAACGCGGCGTCCAGCGCCGGGTGCGTCCACTCGCCGAGCGCGGCGTAGGCGACGAGCAACTTGTCGAGCAGGTCGAAGTTCCCCGGCTGGCCCGCGAACGTCTTTGTCACCGCCTCCGGGTCGGCGGCGAAATCGTCTCGGAAGAAACACGTCGTCCAGTCGGGCACCTCGCTGAACAGCTTCGGCTTGCCCTGCACGATGGCGAGCACGCGGCGGACGTAATCCTCCGGCTGGCCCTCCAGCAGGCCCGCCTTCGCAAGGAATGGTCTGCCGAGTTCGGCATACCGCTCCGGCGCCAGCTTCATCATGTATTGGCCTTGCATCCAATGCAGCTTCTCGTGGTCGAAGCGCGCGTTGTGACGCTGGATCTGCGGCAGGTCGAACTTCGCGACTGTCTCCTCCAGCGTGAGAAGTTCCACATCGCTCTTCGGCGACCAGCCGAGCAGGGTGAGGAAATTCCGCACCGCCTCGGGCGCGTAGCCGGCGTTCATGTATTCGTGCAGCGCCGCGCCCTTGTCGCTCTTGCTCATCTTCGAGCCGGTCGGGTTCAGGATGAGCGGGATGTGGGCGAACTTCGGCGGTTCGACGCCGAGCGCGCGGTAGAGCGCGATATGCTTGGGCGTATTGGAAAGATGGTCCTCGCCACGGATGACGTGGGTGATCTTCATTTCGATGTCGTCCACGACGTTGACGAGGTGGAAGACCGGCACCCCATCGCTGCGGACGATGACGAAGTCCGGGTCGGCCATCTCGGTCTCGTTCGGGGCGCGGGTGACGTTGCCGCAGATGAGGTCGGGCACCGTGATCGGCTCGCGTGTCATGCGGAACTTCACGACCGTGCCGCCCTTCTCCTTGTCCTCAAACTCGTAGGCCGCGTTGCGCTCGATGAGTTCCTGCACGTGGCGGCGGTAGATGTCCTTCCGCTGGCTCTGGAAATACGGCCCGCAGGCACCGCCCTTTTCCGGCCCCTCGTCCCAATCGAGGCCAAGCCAGCGCAGGCCGTCGAAGATGACCTGGACGGCCTCCTCGACGTGGCGGGTCTCGTCGGTGTCCTCGATGCGCAGCACGAACGTCCCGCCCGTGTGCCGCGCATAGAGATAATTGAAGAGCGCCGTCCGCGCTCCCCCGACGTGGAGGAACCCGGTTGGCGACGGCGCAAATCGGACGCGAACGCTGGACATAAGGCGCGCGACTCTATCAGGCCGCCTCTCGCCGACGCAAGGGAGAGAAACCGATCCGGGAGATGAAACTCCGCGCGGCGAACCGGCAGGGAATGTGTCGCGCGCCGTGGAACACCCCTCTGCGGCGATTGCCTCGGTGCGCATCGCCTGCAGCCATCATGCGCTTGACCAAGGGTGGGTGATGTCCATGCTGCGCGAGCGTATGAAAACCCTTCTCCTCATCGCGCTTGTTGCAACCTTTTCCCTCCTGTCCGCCGGCGCCCAACAACCTGCCACCGGCACGCTCGGCGTCATTGAGCGGCTCGATCCCGCGCTCGACAAACTCATCCCGCCCGGCGCGATCATCGAGAAACTCGCCAAGGGCTTCGATTGGTCCGAAGGCCCCGTCTGGATGCCGGGCGACCGCTGCGTGCTCTTCTCCGACGTGCCGCGCAACACGGTCTATAAATGGAAGGCTGGCGCGGGCGTCAGCGTGTTCCTGAAACCGAGCGGCTACACCGGCCAGCCCATGCCCGGCCAGCGCGAACCCGGCTCCAACGGCCTCACGCTCGACGCCGAGGGCCGGCCGGTCCCCTGCGAGCACGGTGACCGGCGCGTCGGGCGGCTGGAGAAGGACGGCCGCAAGACCACGCTTGCAGACCGCTTCGAGGGCAAGCGGCTCAACAGACTCAACGACCTCGTCTTCAAATCCAACGGCGACCAGTTACTTCACCGACCCGCCCTACGGCCTGCCGAAACTCAACAACGATCCCGCCAAGGAACTGCCATTCAATGGCGTCTATCGGCTGGCCAAAAGCGGCGCGCGAACCTCTGCGAACTCTGCCCCGGCCGAAATTCATAAACTTTTCCCGGCGCGCGCTTCGCGCGCGCTCAACAACAGCAAAGGGTAAAAAGGTAAAAGAACAAAGGGTTATTCACAAGGTCACCGAGACGCGGAACCACCCGCACCCGCCAACACACAACGAAACCCGTAGTAACCGAGGCGAAAGCGGGGACGGTTACTGACGCGGATGGACGACAGCAGATAGCGCGGATCACCGTCGAACCACGAACCGCCGCGCAACACACGGAGTGGCATGCCAGAACCACAAAGCTCCTCACACCATTGCCAGACGTTCCCGCTCATGTCGTAAAGTCCCAAACGGTTCGCTTTGAAACTCCCCACTGGCGATGTGCGTGGACACCCATCGTTGTATCCTTCGATCACCTTCCAGTCAGCCGGGGCGCCTTCTTTCGACTCCTCGCCCGCATAGTTGCCCGCGCCTTTCGGCGGCGGCCATTGGGTGCCCCAAGGATAGCCCCCGACCTTCCCGTCCTTCTCCTCCGGCGTCCGGCCCCGCTCGCCCTCCAGCCCCACCGCCACGCTCCACTCCGCGTCGGTCGGCAACCGATACTCCTGCTCCGCCTTCAACCGCCCCTCGCTCCGCTCTTTCGCCGTCAGCCACTTGCAGAACGCCTTCGCGTCCTCCCAACTCACGCAACACACCGGATGCTCCCCCGTCTGCGCAAACCCGGGCGATTTCCACGAGCCGACTCCCTGCTTCACCCCGTCGGCCGTCAGCGTGAAGGCCCCCTGCGTCGCGTCATGGCCCGTCGCCCGCACGAACGCCTCGAAATCCTTCACCCGCGTGTCCCAAATGGAGAACCACACCGGCGTCCCCGGCACGGGCACGAACTTCATGCCGAGGCTGTTCTCCCACGGTGACTCCTTGGCGGCTTGTTTGGGGTCGGCGGCGGGTTGGTCGGATGCGATCGCTGCCGTCGCCACAGCGACGCTCGACGCGATGACGCTGAACCATAATGCGATGGATTTGCTCATGGCAATTTCCCCTCTTCTTTTTCGTTTATAAGTTCTCTCACGTTATTGGACCAATTCAGAGCACCGATTGTTGCCAGGGACAAGGGGAAATCTCTCTCGCCCACTTTCGGGCAATGGGGGTCAGGTCTCAACATTAGA
>DYDC01000058.1 GCA_020718125.1 Methylacidiphilum sp.
GTGGACGTGCCGCGCCAGCGCAACACGCGGGAGGAGAACGCCACGATCAAGGGCAGCGGTGCCCCGGCGGAGTGGGCGCAACAGCCGGGACTCGCATAAGCTGGCGCCGCTGGTCGGCCCCACCGATGGCGAGGTGTATGCCGACAGCGCGTATCGGAGCGCGGAGACGGAAGCGATGTTGGCGGCCAAACAAATTACCAGTCAGGTGCAGGAACGGGCGTATCGGAACCGGCCGCTGAACGAGGAACAGAAGGAGCGCAATCGGCGGAAATCGTCGGTGCGGGCGCGGATTGAGCGTGTGTTTGGCTACATGAGCCAGACGATGAAGGGGTTTCATTGGCGCTACATCGGGAGGCGACGCAACGCCGCCGCGATTGGATTCATCAACTTGATCTACAACTGGGCGCGCTATGAACAGATCGTGCGGTTGAAGTTGTTACCGCTGCGAGCCATCTGAAATGGAAATTCAAAACCACAAAGGCAAGAAAACGATCCAACCTCAAGGAGTCAAAATGATGAAACCAACCACCGAAGGAGTCGCCATGACCGAAACCAAACAAGAAACCGAACCCAAACCCTCAACAATATTCCGTAAAATAGTTGCCGGAGGTTCCCTCATGTTGCTCGCGGTCGCGGCGCGCGCCGACGATCCGCTGGCGTGGCCCCAAGCGACGAAGGAATCCCGGCCGTGGAGCTACTGGTGGTGGCTCGGCAGCGCGGTGGACGAGAAAAACCTGACGAGGGAGTTGACGCGCTACCGCGACGCGGGCTGGGGCGGCGTCCATATCATCCCGATTTATGGCGCGAAAGGGTATGAGGAGAAGTTCATCGAATACCTCAGCCCGAAATGGATGGAGATGCTCCGGCACACCTGTTCCGAAGCCAAACGGCTCGGCCTGGGCGTGGACATGACCACCGGCACGGGCTGGTGTTTCGGCGGCCCCAACGTCTCCACGGAGCACGCTTGCGCGAAGGTGGAGGTGAAAGAAGTCGAGGAGAACGGCAAGAAGGCATTTCACGTTTCGCAGAAGCCGACCTCGAAAGTGAAGCGCGCTGCGCCGGGCGGCGAGGGGTTCATGCTGAACCCGCTCTACGCCGACGCCATCCGCCACTGGCTGGTGCGGTTCACCGACGCGTTCGCGGGCTACGACGGTCCGAAGCCGCGGGCGCAGTATCACGACTCGTTCGAGTATCGCGTGGATTGGTCGCCGGACTTGCTTGCGCAGTTCGAGAAACGGCGTGGCTACCGGCTTCAGAGCGAGTTCCCGGCGTTCTTCAGCAAGGGGAACAACGACCACGTCGCGCGGTTGAAGTGCGACTACCGCGAGACGATCTCCGACATGATGATCGAGGACTCGATGCCGCTCTGGTTCAACTGGTGCCGCGAGCGCGGCTTCCTCACGCGCAACCAGGCGCACGGCTCGCCGGGCAACCTGCTCGATCTCTACGCGCTCGCCGACATCCCGGAGACGGAGATGTTCAACATGGACCGCCGGCCGCTGGTGGCCAAGTTCGCCTCCTCGGCGGCGCGCGTTGCGGGCCGCAATCTCGTCGCGTCGGAAACCGGCACGTGGCTGGCCGAGCATTTCACCGAGCGGCTCGGCGACGTGAGTGGCCTGCTCGACGACCTGTTCATTTCCGGCATCAACCACATCGTCTTCCACGGCACGTGCTATTCGCCGGACGAGGCGGGCTGGCCCGGCTGGCTGTTCTACGCCTCTACCGAGATGAACCCGCGCAATTCCATCTGGCGCGACGTGCCCGCCCTCGCAGGCTACATCGCGCGTTGCCAATCCGTGCTCCAGTCGGGCCGGCCCGACAACGACGTGCTGGTTTATTGGCCGATCTACGATGTCTGGCACAAAGCGACTGGTCTGGCCGAGAATCTCACGGTTCACGGAGCCGAGTGGTTTGGCAGCCAGCCGATCAGCAAGCTGGCGGAGAGACTCTGGTCACGCGGATTCACGTTCGACTACATCTCCGACCGGCAGTTGGCGGCGTTGAAGGCGGCGGGTCGTGTCATCGTGGTGCCCGCGACGGAGCGCCTGCCGCTGAAGACGATGGAGCATCTGCTGCGCTTGGCCGAGGGCGGCGCGACGGTGATCTTCGACGAGACACTGCCGAAGGACGTGCCGGGCTTGCGCGACCTGGAGGCGCGGCGGGCCGAACTGAAGAAGCTCAACGAGCGAGCGACAAAGCGCGGCCACATCGGCGACGCGGAGGCACTGCTGGTGAAGGCCGGCGTGGCGCGTGAGCCGATGGTGGATCATGCGGGGCTGCTGTTCATCCGCCGCAAACTCAGCGATGGCCGCTATTACTTCATCGCCAACCGCGGCGACAAGCCCGTGGACGGCTGGCTGCCGCTCGCGCAGAAGGCGAAGTCAGTGGCCATCATGGATCCCATGACGGGGCGCGCTGGCGTGGGAGCGATGGCGGATGAAACGAAGGTTTATCTACAGCTTGCGCCCCGCGACTCCGTCGTGCTGCGGACGTTCACCGACCGCAAGCTGGATGGCCCGGCGTGGGCCTATTGGAAACCAGCCGGCGACCCCATCACGCTCGCCGGCACGTGGACGGTAAAGTTCCTCCACGGTGGCACGACACTGCCGGCGTCGTTCAAGACAACCAGGCTGGCGTCGTGGACCGAGCTTGGCGGCGAGGACGCGCGGAGTTTTGCCGGCACGGCGCGCTACACCCTCGCGTTTGATGCGCCTGCGACAACCGCCGCCGGTTGGTGGCTCGACCTCGGCAACGTCTGCCAGAGCGCCCGTGTGCGCCTGAACGACCGCGACTTTGGCGCGGCGATCAAACCACCATTCCGTGTGGCGCTGGACGGGCTGAAGCCGAAGGGCAACCTGCTCGAAATGGAAGCGACCAACGTCGCCGCCAATCGCGTCCGCGACCTCGACCGGCGCGGGGTGAAGTGGCGCAACTTCTACGACATCAACTTCGTCAACATCAACTACAAGCCCTTCGACGCCTCCAACTGGCCTCTGGCTGAATCGGGCCTGCTGGGGCCGGTAAAGCTGGTTCCGGTCAAAAGGCTGGTGGTTGGCGTCAATCCACCGACCCAGCACTGACCCGCAAGTTCGCTTGCCAGCGAACTGGATAATCCTCGGTCAAGCAGCCAAATGGGATGCTGTCTGCTTACGATTCAAGGACTTAGCTTTTCCGTGGGCTGTTCTATTCTTACCGGCGTGTCACAAAGTCGCCACACGTTTGCCACAGTCGAGCGCCAAGATTTCCCATCGAAACGCTTAAGCCCCACTTGAAAAGTAGGATGGGCTTGGCTAGTATCGGCGGCTTTCCGCTTGCTGGGAATAGCCAGCCGGTGGAGTGAAGCAATACCAGATTATTGAGAGTCAGACACTGAACTGGAAAATCAAGTTTATGAAAGCGAACAGTCAAATGAACATGAATCGGAAACCCAGCCTCGGTCACGACGTGGACCGCTGGCTGAAGGCCCTTGAAGAAGACCAGATTGCCCGGCGCGCCCGCGAGATCTACCAGCGTAATGGCGCGCAACCCGGCCGCGACATCGAGAACTGGTTGCAGGCCGAGGTGGAGATGAAACGGGAACTTGAGCAGATCGAAGTGACCTCGGAGCCGGAGATTGTGGTTACCGCGACCCGGACCCGCGGCGGCCAGCTTCGGGTCAAGTCCCTGTCAGTCCGCGCACCGCGCGCGGCCTCGGCCGCCAGCAAGGCAGTCAAGACAATCAACAGCAGCAATCAGGACTGAATGGGAGTTTTTATGACAAACACCATCCAACACGAAGAAATCGCCAAGCGCGCTTACGAGATCTATCTCGGCAATGGCGCCCAACCCGGCCGCGACCAAGAGAACTGGCTGCAGGCTGAAGCGGAATTGCACGGCGAACTGCAACAGCAGGTCTCCGCAATCGCCAAGACCGTGCCGGCTCCCCAGCCGTCCCTCGCGGCGACGATCCGCCAGACCTTGAAGCCGCGCGCCGTCGCGCCGGCCCCGGCCGCAAAGCCGGCGGCCAAGCGCAAGACGGCCAGCCGCATCAAGCTGAGCTAAGCGCGCGGCCCACCGGGCTGCCCGTCCAACTCTTCCTCGGAAATCACGCGCAGTTCCTCGCGCGACAGCAGAGATGCTGTCACGCCTTGGCCCGCGATGCGCCGGCTTTTTCCGTCCGCGTCCCGCGTGTAAGTCCGCCGGCAACCGCACGACGGGCTGTTTTCCTTGAGGATCGCCATCGTCGCGCCAGCCGTCTTTGCGATCTGCAATGTCTCGCGCGCGCCACGGATGAAGTGTGCCGTCACATCGCGCCCTTCGCGGTCCAACACTCGCGCGAGGCCCGCAATCACGTCCGCGCCCGTGCCACCGACGATGTCCGCCTCCACGCGTGGCGCGGGCAATCCGCCGAGTTGCTCCGGACAAATGGGAAGCGCGCGGCCTTCGGCGACGAGTTTCGCGATGCGCGGGTCGAGCTTGTTGCCGCCGTCGTGGCGGCAGTTCACGCCGGCGAGACACGCGCTGACGAGGCAGATCGTCTTTTTCACGGCGACACAACCGGGTCGCGCGGGGCTTCCGTCGCGCCGCACTCGACCACTTCGCCCGTCTTATAGTGGAACCGCTCCAGTGTCGCGCCCGCGACGCCGAGCTTGATGAGCGCCTCGACGTCGAGCGCGCTCTCGGCCTGCGTCGCGGTGTCGGCCTGTGAGTGGATGATGGGATTCTTTGGCATGAACAGCGGGCAGCAGTCCTCGAACTTCTGCGACGACGTCGCGTAGGTGCCGAGCAACCGCGCGCGGTGCATGATTTCCTCCTTGTCGAAGCCGATCAGCGGCCGATAGACCGGCAGCCGCGCCACATCGTTGACGGTCTGCAAATTGTGGAGCGTCTGCGAGGCGACCTGCGCGAGGCTGTCGCCCGTGACGAGGCCGAGGCAGTTCTCGCGCCGGGCGAGCCGCTCGGCGATGCGCAGCATCATCCGCCGGTAAAGGATGATCCGGAACGGCGCGGGTGCCTTGGCCACGATGTGGCGCTGGATTTCCTCGAAGGGCGCCATCCAGAGAAACGAGTTGAACTGCCACGGCGTGAGCCGCCGCGCCAGCTCGCGCGCGACCGGCGCGGACGACTGGCCCGCGCGCTCCGGCGTCGCGTGGAAATGCGTGAAGAGCACCTTGGCGCCGCGCTTCATCATGAACCACGCCGCCACCGCCGAGTCGAATCCGCCGCTCAACAGGCACATCACGCGCCCAGCCGTGCCGACCGACATGCCGCCGGGGCCGGCCAGCTTGTCCACGCTCACCAGCACCAGGTCGCGCATGATCTCGATCGAACAGGTGCGCTCCGGCGCATCGAGGTTCACAGCCACCTGTGGCCCAAACGCCTCCTGCGCGCGGACCTTCAGCATCCCGCCGACTGCCCGCTCCACCTCAAGGCTCATCATTGGATAGGTCTTGTCGGCGCGCTTGACGCGCACCGCGAACGTCGCGAAAGGCCGCTCGCGCAACATCGCCCACGCCGTCTCCGCGATGGCGGCGGGTTCGCGTCCCGACTCGTGCGCGACGGCGAAGTTCGCCACGCCGAACACGCGCCGGACGCGGTCGAGCACCGGTTCCAGCGGCGCGTCGTCGCCCAGCCACACCGTGATGCGGCCCTCCGGGTGCGTGATGCGGTCCACCGGCAGGCCCTCGAGCGCGGCAGCGAGATTGTGCTTGAGCTTGCCGACGAAGAAGCCGCGGTTGCCCGCCTTCAGGGCAATCTCATGGTAGTGGATCAGAATCGCGCGTCGCATCGCCTCTATCATTCACGCCACGAGCGCCGCAGGCAAGCGGTCTTTCGCGTGCGCGGCCTCATTTGTGCGCGGCCCGCATCCGTCGCAGCCGGCGAATGGCGGGCACGCCGATCAGTCCCGACGCGATCAGTGCCGCCAAGCCGATGAACCACGGCACGTATGCCTCCGGCGTCAGCGCCCGTTCGCGCAGCCCGTCGGCGACGCGGCCCATCGCCCAGTGCGCGAAGCTGGCGATGATGCCGTTGACGGTCAGGAACATCCCGAACGTCCGCCCGCGCATCGTGTCCGGCACGCTCTCCAACAACGCTGCCTCCACCACCGGATAACTCGACAGGATGCAGAAGCCGTAAGCGCACAGCCCGACCCAGACCCACGCGTGCGGCAGCCACGGCACCACGACGGCGCAGCAAGCCGCCGACAACAGAATCAAAGCAATCGCCGTGAACCGCCGCCGGTCGCTGAACGAGCCGAGCAGCGGGTTGCTCAGCATCCCGACCAGATACATCAGCCCGATGAAAAAGCCCGCCATCTTCGGCCCGTAACCGTGCGCGCGTTGCAGGAACAGCGAACTGAGCGTCGTCATGCCGCTCGCGCCGAAGTCGCGCAGCATGAACGCCAGCGCCACCAGCCCCACCGCCGCCAGCAACGGCCACATGTCGCGCGTGCGGTGCGGCTTTGCCCGCGCCGCCGCGTGCGATGCGCCGATATGCCGGGCCGGCTCGCGTGCGACCAACTGAAACAGCACCGCCATCACCATACCCGCCACGGCCAGTTCCAGGCATGGTTGCCGCCAGCCCGCCGTTTGCGCGCGCCAGCCCGCGTAAAGCGGCCCGACAAAGAACCCCAGCGACGCGCCCATGCCTGTGCGCCCCAGCGCCCAGCCCGGCCGGTCGGGGAACAGCGACATCATCAGCGCGCTGGCCGGCGGATGATAGAAGCTGCCGAACAATCCGCTGACCGCGACGCAGGTCAGCGCCCAGCCGTAACTCGGCGCGAACGCCAGCCCCAGGAAACCCAGCGCGTTCAGGAGCAGCCCGACCGACATCAGGTGCTTGCGGCTGATCTTGTCGGCAAGCACACCGAGCGGCAGGCTCGCGGCGCAATAGGTCAGCGACTGCATCGTGACCAGCAGCGTCGCCTGCCAGTCGCTGGTGAGCTGGAGGTCGTGGCGGATCTCCAGATAGAGCGGCACCAGCGCGAGCTGATAGACGTGCGTGAAGGCGTGCAGCGCCGCCACCAGCCAGAGCGTGGCGAGCCGTTGCGCGCGTGTCGGTTCTTGGGCTTGTTTCATACGAAACGTCAGGCAAAATGCTAGGCGACATGACCGCCAAGCTCAACGGCAATTGCTGCCGCGCGCGTTGGCGGCCACGGAGCCAAACGCCATGCTGAACATCGTCCTGTTCGCCGCCGCCGCCTCGACCAACGTCATCCAGGTCTATGAGCCGATCACCGGCCTCACCGACCCGCCGGTCACCTACGTGCTCGACTACGGCTCGAACCACGTCGGCAACGCCGAGTGGCTCGCACGGGTCGCCGCCGCGCCGCCGGAACTGCTCCACCTCGGCAAAGACGTGCCGATGAACCACAGTTGGGGGCCGGTCCGCGCGCTCGGCGGCGAGAACCAGGCGTTCGGCAAGGGTGACGCGATCACGCTGTTGAAACCCGCCGAAGTCCGCCAGCGCATGACCGGCATCGCAACCATGGTCCGTTCGCTGCACGATGCCGGCGTGAAGATGGTGATGCCCTACGTCTGCTCGATGACGCTCGCCGGCCACGACCGGAAACGCACGGGCTTCTGGGCGTTCTACGACCAGTGGATCAAATACGCCAACGGCTTCGACCTCGGCCTGCGGCCCGCGCCCGACCCGGCGAAGTGGCTCCAGCGCCAGCACGACGGCAGCTTCCAGCGGTTCTACAAATACGACGGCGACTTCTATCCGCCCTACGAGCCGAACCACCGCTACGCCGCCTGCGCCAACAACCCGAACTGGCAGCACTGGCTCTCCCGCGTGGTGATGCTCGCCGCCAAGTGCGGCTACGACGGCGTGTTCACCGACAACGGCGCCTCGCAGCGGTGCTACTGCGCCGAGTGCCAGAAGGAATTCCGCACGTGGGCGCGCGAGCACAAGATCGCCCAGAACGACCTGCTGAAGGCCACGACCGAGAATGCCGAGCGCTACGAGCAGGCCCAGCGGTTCTGGCTGGAGAGCATGCATCGGCTCCAACTCCGCCTCCGCACGGCCGTGGCCAAGCTCAACTCCAACTTCAAAATCTTCGCCAACGGCGGCCACAACCGGCCCGAGGCGGTGAAGCTCGCGTTCGCCGACAGCAACTTCGTCATGTTCGAGAAATCCTTCGGCGAGCGCGGCACGCATCCGGGCCTCGCGGGCGACCGGGTCAACCACAACGTCGTCGAACTGAAATACGTCCAGTGCCTCCGCAAGATGGTCAAGCCGATCATCCTCACCCGCAGCGGCTACCCGAAGTCGCAACCGGAGTTCGAGATGAACCGCGCCAGCGCCGCGCTCGGCTGCGCGGAGATGGCGGCGTTCGGCAACGGCGGCGGGTTCCTCATCCGCCCGAACTGGCCCGATGGCGCCGCCGTCGTGAAACAATACCGCGCCTTCTACGAGAAGAACGCCGAACTCTACCGCGCCAACGACTCCTTCGTCGCCGTCGCCGTCGTGTATTGGGGCGAACAGAAACTCGCCGGCAACAAGAAACACGCCGAGGTCGTCCGCCAGGTCAGCGACCAGCTCCTGGCCGCGCGCGTGCCGTTCGACTACGTCGTCGAGGACTGCTTCACCAACAACTTCATCCGCCGCTACCCCGCGCTGGTGCTGCCGGAAATCACGCGCGCCGAACCGAAGTGGCTCGAAACCGTCGCCAGCTACATCCAGCAGGGCGGCAGCGTCATGATCGTTGGCGCACACCCGGAGAACTCGCCGGTGCTGCCGCTCGTCCAGACCCGGGCCGTCGGCGGCCGGGGCCTGACCAAGCGCATCGAGACGCTCGACGAACCGGACGCGATCTCATCGTGGCTGAACGACTACGTCCACGTCGGCGCGCAGATTCTAGCCGACGACGGCCGCGAGGAACTGCGGCGCGTGTTCGTCAACAGCTTCGCCCGCCGCGGCCGCGAGACCGGCGACGTGCGCATGGCGTTGCACTTCGTCAACTACAACGTCCCGCTCGGCGTCAACGCGCCGCCGCCGAAGCCGCTGACCGACCTGATGCTTCGCATCCCCGTCCCGCCCAACCTCAAGCTCCGCAGCCTCACCGCCCTCGACCCCGATTCACCCACCGCCGAGCAGCCCGGGTGGAAACAAGGCGAAGGCAACCTGTTGGTGAAACTCTCGCGCCTCAACATCTACAAAGCCCTCGTCGTGGACTTCCTCTCCACCGTCCCGCCGCCCCCGCCCATCAAAAAGTCGGACGGGTTTTGAGCGGTCGCTGGCAGGCTCATTTCTTTTTGCCGCGTTTGGGCGTGACAGTGGACCCGTCGGCTGTGGCGTTGCCGGCAGGCACAGCGTTCTTCATCCATTGGTCCAGCCTCGCGCGAAGCTCTTTCACCTTGCCACCGCCGCTGGCGTTGAGGAGCAACTTCCAATCGCCCATGCGGATCGCGACGCGGGATGGCAGGCCACCGCAGTCGCGTTTGAAATAATCAATCGCCCCGAACCAGTGCCCATACTGATGATCGAAGCCACGCTTGGTCGGGCGATACGCTTCTTCGAACTCGCCGAGATGCCACTTGCCGCAGATGGCCGTCTCATGGCCTGCCACGTGCAACGCATCCGCCAGCGGCAGGCCCCATTTCGCGTGCGGTCGCACGATGGTATAGACGCCGGTGTGCGCCGCGTAGCGGACGGTCATCAACGCCGCGCGCGTGGGCGAACAGACCGGCTGCACGTGGAACGCATCGAGCACCGCGCCGGCGTTGGCGAGTTTGTCGAGGTGCGGCGTGCGAATCTCCTTGCAGCCCATGAACCCGACATCGGTGCGGCCAAGGTCGTCGGCGAGGATGAACGGGATGTCTGGCTGTGGACTCTTGCCGGTGCCGGCTGCCAGTGATTCCGTGTCTGTGGTTGCCAGCAGTGCCGCAGCAACGGCCAGAGCGAGCTTCGCGCCGTCGCGGAGCGCCGGTTTGGCCAGCACGCTGCCGGAGCCGACATCGGTTCGCCCGCCGAACGCGGCGACCAAGACCGGCTCGCGCGATTCTGGCAACGCGGCAGCCGTCGCGACCGGCGCGGGCGCGCTCTCGATGCCGCGGCGGCCGACGGCTCGGACGGTGTAGCGATACGCAACGCCGGCGGTGGCGTTATCGTCGCGGAAGATGCGCGAGGTCAGCGGCTCGGTGTTGAGCTTCTCAAACCTGTCGCTGCCTCCGGCGGCGCGGTAGAGGTTGAACGTCGTCGCGTCGCGCTGCGCTTTCCATTCCAATGTTACCTCACCGGGCATCGCGATGGCGGCAAAACCCCGCGGCGGGGCCGGCGCAGCGGGCGGTGGAACATTGACGAATGCCAGGGAGGGGCGGTTGCAAACCGCCGCTCCTTGCGATCAGCGCGTAATGCTGCGGGCCAGCGGGCGCTTGATCGTCCACGAACCCGAATCAAGACGTGGTTGCAATGCGTGTCGCCTCGCAGGGCGTGAAGTCGGGCTTGGTGGCCCGATGCACCTCGAACGTCAGTCCGATCAGTTTGGCCGAGCAATTCCACGAGAGGTCCACCGCGCTGTCGGCGCCGACTTTCGCGGTGAGCGCGGGCAGCTTGTCGGGAAGCGGCACCGGCACGAGATGGCGGCAGACGCCGTAGTTGATCTTCGCGCCGGGCATGGCCTGCACGAACGTCCGCATGCTCTGCACCAGCCGTCCGTCCTTGTCGAGCGCCTGCACGTAAAGCGCCTTGCCGACACGGGTCGCTCGGGCCGCGCGTGAGGCCCTGGTCCATCTCGGTCGGATATTCCGGCGTGAAGTTGGTGAGCGCGGCGAGGTTGTTCTTGCCGAGGCGCGGGTCGAGCATGGCGATGGCGCCGACGGCCTGGCCGTTGTGCGGCGTGAGCGACGCGACGATGAGCGGGCTGTCCGGCACGGGCCGCGCGTCGAGCACGGCGGTCGGCTTCGGGAGGTTGTTCTTGAACGGCGCGGTCGGGCGCATTTTGACACTGCCCCCGACTCCCCCAGGTCCCCGACGGCGGGCGGACGGAGTGAAGCGCGCGGGCGGGCTTATGCCGTCACTCGAACCACTTTCCCGGGTTTCAACGCTGGCAGCAAGGCGAGGACTTTGGGCATGAGCGGAAGGGTGTGGTGCAGTTGGATGCCCTTGGTTTGAAGCACGACGATGGCAATGGGCAATCCTGCGATGTTTTGCTGGAAGCTGAGGTTGCGGTCGCCGGTCAGCAACACATCGAACCCGTTTTCGACAGCGAGGGCGAGGAGCTTGCCGTTCTGGATGCCGCTCCAACCCATTTTCTGCGCCGAGACAGCGTAGTGTCCGGTCAGCGCGCGGCCGAGCCGCCAGTTCAGGCATTCGTCAATCAGCACGCGCATGGCTCACACCGTCTCCAGCATCGTGAGCTTGGCTGCTTCGATGACGGCGATGACCTGCTCGCGTTTGACGGAAGGGAAGCCGTCGAGGAAATCTTCGATGGACTCGCCGCCTTCGAGATAATCAATGAGGTTCTGGAGCGGCACGCGCGTGCCGACAAAGACCGGCGTTCCGCCCATGATTTCCGGGTCGGTATGGACGATGCCCTTGAGGTCTTCGATCTTCATGCGGCAAATCTACTTCTGCGGGCGCGCCGGGGCGAGCATCTTTTCCAGCGCCGTGAAAACGAGGCGCGCCAAGTCGGGCGCAGCACCCTCAATCCACCTTGCCCAGACACGACCGGTCCACGCAGGTCGCGGCGACTAGGGGTCGGGGTCGGGTCTCAACA
>DYDC01000059.1 GCA_020718125.1 Methylacidiphilum sp.
GGCATGACGATGGTGAACTGGCCGAACGCGCCGTCGCCGCGATAGGCGTTATGCTGAGCGCGCCAGAACTGGTAGCAGTAACCTTGCAGCCAGTCGTTCTGTGCGTTCGGACGGGCGGGCTTGGCGGGCAACGGCTGCTGGATCTTGAACGTCGTCGCTTCCTCGACCCATTTCGCGGGTAGAATCTGGCGGTCCTTCCAGCGGCCTTTTTGCAGATAAAGCTGCCCGAACTTGGCGAGGCCCTCGGTCTGGATGCTCAGTCCCCATCCGCCGGTGCAGATGCCGCGCGGACAGACCTCCCACGCCGGCCCTTCGATGCCGAGCGTGTCGAACAGCCGCGGCTTGAGGTAAACGATGATCTTCTGGCCGGTGAGTGTTTGGACGATGGCCGAGCACATGTAGGTGGCGGCGCTGTTATAGACGAACTTCGTCCCTGGCGCGTGCGGGATGGGCCAGTCGAAGAATGCCTTTGCCCAGTTCTCGTGCTTCACGACCTCGAACGTCGGGTCTTTGTCGTGGCCGACTGACATCGAAAGCAGGTCTTTCACGCGCAACGCGGCAAGGTTGTCGCTGACCTTGTCGGGCAGGTCGTTGGGGAAGAACGACACGACCTTGTCGTCCACGCTGAGCCGGCCTTCCGCGACGGCGAACCCGACGGCGGTGGATGTGAAGCTCTTGCTCATCGAATACATCGTGTGGTTGAACTGCGGCGCGTAGGGCGACCACCAGCCTTCGGCGACGATGCGGCCGTGACGGACGAGCATGAAACTGTGGAGTTCGTGTTTGTTTGCCGCCATCGCGTCGAGGAACGCGAGAATGCCCGCCGACGATACGCCTTCCGGCTCGGTCGTGCTGCGTGGGAGGCTCTTGCCGCCGAGTGTGCGCGTGGCGCCGGTAGAGCAGGGGATGAAGGAGACAAACCAGAGGCCGGCGGCGCCGAGGGCGAGTTGTTTGAGGAATGTCCTGCGGGTCGTGGTCACGGGAGAGGATTTCTGGAAGCGGGGAGGAAATGCAAGGCTGGGAATTGTGCCCGGCATCGCACCTTGACGACGGGCGGTGGCTCTGCAAGCATTTGGTTCAGGCGCCTGCGGGTCGGACACCGAACGCGGGCGCTTTGAGCGATCACAACGCAATTTCATTTCATGCCGGAAAAGCCTCAAACGATTCTTCTCGGCACACGCGGCGGCGCGCTCGCGCTGGCGCAGAGCGGGCTTGTCCGGGACATGCTGCGGAAGCTGCATCCACGGCTGGAATTTGAACTGAAGGTCATCAAGACCTCCGGCGACAAGAAGGTCCAGGCAAAGGTGATGCCGGAGTTCGGAATGAAGGGACTCTGGACGCGCGAGATCGAGGTGGCGCTCACCGGCCGGCGGGCGGACATCGGCATTCATAGTCTCAAGGATTTGCCGGCGTTGTTGCCGGCGGGCCTCGTGCTGGGCGCGACGCCGAAACGTGGCGACCCGCGGGACGTGTTGATCACGCGCGGGCCGACGTTCGCGGAGTTGCCGAAGGGCGCGGTGATTGGAACTGCCAGCTTGCGGCGGCAGGGGCAACTGCTCGCGCTGCGGCCTGACCTGCGCGTTGTGGAGGTGAGAGGCAATGTCGAGACGCGCATCAACAAACTGGAGGCCAACCCGGAGTGGCACGGCATCGTGCTGGCCGCGGCGGGGCTGGATCGTCTGAATGTGAAGCTCGACAAGTGGGGCTTCGTCGCGCACCCGTTCGCGCCGGGGGAGATGTTGCCCGCACCGTGCCAGGCAATCCTCGGGATGGAGATCCGCGCGGACGACGAGCGGATCATCGAGTTGCTGCGGCGGCTCAACCACTATGCGACGTTCCAAGCGGCGCTCGCCGAGCGGGCGTTCGCACGCGCACTGGAGGCCGGATGCCGGACGCCGGTGGCGGGCTATGCGGTGTTGAGCGAAGGCAAGCTGACGCTTCGCGGCGCGGTGTTCGGCGAGGACGGTCGCGTGAGGTTCCGCGGCGAGATCAGCGGGGCGGAGGGCGACGCGGAAAAGCTTGGCTCAACGCTCGGCGAGGAGGCAAAGTCAAAGCTCGCATGAGCGGCATCGTTCATCTCGTCGGCGCGGGACCGGGTGACGCGGGGTTATTGACCCTGCGCGGCGCGGAGTGTCTGCGCAACGCCGAGGTGGTCGTCTATGATTATCTGGCGAACCCGGAGTTGTTGCGTTTCTGCGAGCCGGGGACGGAGATCGTTTACGCGGGCAAGAGCGCAAGCCAGCATGAGTTGGAGCAGGGCGAGATCAACCGATTGTTGGTGGAAAAGGGCAAGGCGGGCAAGCGCGTGGTCCGCCTGAAGGGTGGCGACCCGTTTATCTTCGGGCGCGGGGCCGAGGAAGCCGAGGCGCTGGTGGCGGCGGGCGTGCCGTTTGAGATCGTGCCGGGCATCAGCTCGGCCATTGCAGCGCCCGCCTACGCAGGCATTCCGGTGACGCATCGCGAGGCGACGTCGGCGCTGACGATCCTGACGGGCCACGAGGACCCGACGAAGCCGGAGAGCGCGCTGAACTGGGACGCGCTGGGCAAGCTGGACTCAACGAAGGTGATTTTGATGGGCGTGGGCAACGTCGGCAAGATCGCCGACGCGCTGCGCCGGAACGTGCCAGCGGAGACGCCGGTGGCGATGATCCGTTGTGGCACAACGGGCCGGCAGCAGACTGTGACCGGCACGCTGGCCGACATCGCGGCGCGCGCGGAAAAGGCGGGTGTGAGGCCGCCGGCGGTGATCGTCATCGGTAAAGTCGTCGGCTTGCGCGAGAAGTTGAACTGGTTCGAGACGAAGCCGTTGTTCGGTCGGCGGATCGTAGTGACGCGGACGCGGGAGCAGGCGAGCGGGTTGAGCCATCAGTTGTGCGACATGGGCGCGGACGTGTTGGAGATTCCAACCATTCGCATCGAGCCGACGAAGAAGCCGGCCATCCTGCGCGAAGCGATCGGGGGCATCGGGGAATACGACTGGCTGGTGTTCACCAGCCCGAATGCGGTGGTTCATTTCTTTGGTGCGTTCTTCGAGGGCTACAAGGACATCCGCGAGATTGGCGGGGTGAAGATTGCGGCCGTCGGTCCGGGGACGGCCGCGCGGCTGGAGGAGTTGCACCTGCAGGTGGATTTGCTGCCGGAGGAGTTCGTGGCGGAGTCGGTGGTGAAGGCGTTCGCGAAACTCGACGTCGAGAACTTGAAGTTCCTGCTGCCGCGGGCCGACATCGCACGGGACGCGCTGCCGGAGGGTTTGGAGGCGCTCGGGGCGATTGTGGACAAGATCGAGTGCTATCGCACGGTGCCGGAGACGGGCGACGTGACGGGCAACGTGGCGCGGTTGCTGGCCGAGGGCGCGGATGCGATCACGTTCACGAGCAGTTCGACGGTGGAGAGTTTCTGCGGCCTGACGGACCTTGCGGCGCTGCGGGGGAAGTTCCCGTCTCTGAAGCTGGCGAGCATCGGGCCGATCACGTCGGCGACGCTGAAGAGGCTCGGTTTTCAGTCCGACATCGAGGCGTCGCAGCGCGATATACCGGGGCTGGTGGCGGCCGTGTCCGGTGCGATGGGGAGGGAGCGGCCGGCGGCATGATCATCGAGACGCGAGAGCAGGCTGTCCGATTGATCACGGTTGTCGTGAGCGTGACGTTTCTGGTCGCGGGGCTGGTTTTCATGTTCATGCCGAAGGAGGCGCACCGGATCATGTGGACGGTGGGCGGGCTGTCGCTGGTGATGGCGGGCCTGTATGCGCTGGCGAGGCCGAAGGAAGCGCGGCGGGTCGGAGCGATTGCGCTGGGCGGGGTCATGTTGTTGGCCGGGGCGATCATGATGGTGACGCCGGGGCCTGGGATTCCGTTTCTGCTGGGCGGCCTGGCGTTGCTGGCGAGCGAGTTTGTCTGGGCGCGACGGCTGTTGCAGCGGTTCAAGGATGGCGCGGCGCAGGTGAAGAACGCAGTCATCGGGAAGAAGCCCAACAACGGCAGCCCGCGCGAGAAGGCCGGCGAGCCGCTGAACAAGGAGTGAGCGCATGAGCGACAAACCAGGTGATAACTTCGTGGTGTTGGTGAACAAAGAAGGCATGGGCAATGCCGCGCCGGAGCTGCAGATGAGGCTGATGGCGACCTGCCTGAAGCTGCTGGTTGAGAACGGGACGTTGCCGAAGGCCATTTGCTTTTACGCGGAAGGGGTGAAACTGGTCGTGGAAGGGTCCCCGGTCCTGGAGCAGTTGCATGAGTTGGAAGGCAAGGGCGTGCACCTCATCATCTGCCAGACCTGCCTCAACTATTACAACCTCCGCGAGAAGGTGAAAGTGGGCATTATCGGTGGCATGGGTGACATCCTCGCCGCGCAGATACTCGCCAGCAAAACGATCACGCTCTAGGCACTGGCCGCATGCGCCCCGCAGTGCTAAGCTCCGCGCGTTACCGGATCATCACGGGATAAGATTTCTGAAAGCGCATGAGCACTGCCGATTCCACAACCCACCGCCCGTTGACGTTGCTATTGATCGAGGATAACCCGAGCGATGCGCGGCTGGTGGAAGAGTGTTTTGCAGCCCGCGCGCCTGGCACGTTTGTTGTGGAGACGGTTGACCGGTTGGGGGCGGGGCTGGAACGACTGGCTGCGGGCGGTGTGGATGCGGTGCTGGCGGATCTGAACCTGCCAGACAGCACGGGGCTGGGGATTGTGGCGCGCTTGCACGCGCGGGCGCCGACAGTGCCGATCGTTGTCTGGACAGGCATGGATGACGAGGTGCTGGCGGTGTCGGCCTTGCAACAGGGCGCGCAGGACTACCTGGTGAAGGGGCAGGTCAACGCGGTGTCGCTGGTGCATTGCGTGCGATACGCGGTGGAGCGGCGGCGCATCGAGGAGACGCTGGCTTACGAGCGGGACTTGCTGGCCGCGTTGTTGGAGAGGATTCCGGACCGCATCTACTTCAAGGATCGGGAGAGCCGCGTGTTGCGGGGCAGCCGCTCGATGGCCCTGCTGTTTGGGCTGGCGGACACCGCGGCGCTTGTCGGCAAGACCGACTTCGATTTCTTCACTGTGGAGCACGCGCAACCCGCCTTCGACGACGAGCAGCAGGTCATGCGGACCGGGGAACCGATTGTCGGCAAGGTGGAGAAGGAAACGCTGCCCGACGGTCGCGTGGGCTGGGCGCTGACCACGAAAATGCCGCTGCGGGACCATCACGGGCGCATCATCGGCACGTTTGGCATCTCAAAGGACATGACCGAGCTGCACCAGATGGAGGAAACGCTGGCGCATGAACGGAACCTGCTGCGCAACCTGATCGACAACCTGCCGGACCTCATCTACATCGAGGATACCGAAGGCCGCTATGTGCTGAACAACCCGGCGCACTTGGCGTTCCTCGGCGCCACCGACCCGCAAGCGGTGATCGGGAAGACGGCGTCCGATTTCCTCGATCCGCCGGTCGCGACCATGCTGCACGCAGCGGATCGCGGCGTGTTTCAGAGCGGCAGGCCGCTGATCAACCACGAGGAAACGGCGCTGGACCATGCAGGCCGCCATCTCTGGCTGCTGACGACGCGTGTCCCGCTGCGTGACGGTGCGGGCCGGCTGACGGGATTGGTTGGGATCAGCCGCGACATCACGCGGCGCAAACAGGCCGAGGAAGAAGCGGCGCGCTACGCCCGCCTGCTGCGCGACCGGAACTCGCAAATGGAGGCAGACCTGAATCTGGCGCGCGAGGTGCAGGAGGCCTTCCTGCCGCAGCGATACCCGACGTTTCCGCGCGGCGTTGCGCCGGATGAAAGCGCGTTGCGCTTCGCGCATAGCTACCTGCCGGCGACGTTGCTTGGCGGCGATTTTTTCGACGTGCGCGCGATCTCGGAGCGGCAAGCGGGCGTCTTGATTTGCGACGTCATGGGCCACGGAGTTCGAGCGGCGTTGGAAATGGCGATCCTGCGCGCGCTGGTGGAGGAATTGTCGCCTCACGCGAACGATCCCGCGCGGTTCCTTGCCGCGATGAACCACGAGCTATGGTCCATTCTCCGGCACCGGGAAGCCGCGTCGTTCGCCACGGCGTTTTATCTGGTGGCCGATGTGGACACGGGACGAATGCGCTATGCGAACGCGGGGCATCCAAACCCGCTCTGGCTCCGGCGCGCGGCGCGGCGGGTCATCCCGCTGCAAAGCACGGGAGACGCCATGGGGCCCGCGCTGGGGTTGCTGGCGGAGTCGGCATACGGAAACGCCGAGTGCGCGCTCGCGGCTGGGGATATGGTGTTGCTGTTCACCGACGGCCTCTATGAAGCCGAGGATGGCAGCGGCGAGAGTTTTGGCCACGAGCGCCTGAAGACGACCGTGCAGCGCCACCTGCACCTGCCGCCAGCGGAGTTGTGCAACGGACTGGTGGCGGAAGCGCATGGATTCGCCAAGCGCGGCGAATTCCCCGATGATGTCTGCCTCGTGGGGATGGAGGTTGCGCGGTTAAACGCGCCGCAGGGCGGCTGAGCGTTCAGGTCCCGCCCGGCAACTGCTTCTCATACCATGCGATGGTCGTGCGAAGTCCGTCCTCGAGCGAGGTGCTTGAGCGAAAGCCGAACTCCTTCTCCGCTTTCCGTGTGTCGAGGCAGCGGCGGGGCTGGCCATCGGGCTTGCTGGGATCCCATCGAATCTCGCCACGGAAATGCGTCAGCCTGGCGATCAACGCGGTCAGGTCTTTGACGGCGATTTCATTGCCGGAGCCGAGGTTCACCGGGTCGGGCTTGTTGTAACGCTCCGCCGCCAGAAGGATGCCCTCGGCGCAATCCGCGACGTAGAGGAACTCGCGCGTGGCGCCACCGGCGCCCCAGCACTCGACAAACGCATCGGCGCGCGTCCGCGCCGCGACGCACTTGCGGATGAGCGCGGGAATGACGTGCGAACTTTGCGGATCGAAATTGTCGCGCGGGCCGTAGAGGTTGACGGGCAGCAGGTAGATGGCGTTGAGGCCGAACTCCTGCCGGTAAGCCTGACACTGGACCAGCAGCGCCTTCTTGGCGATGCCGTAAGGCGCGTTGGTCTCCTCGGGATAGCCGTTCCACAACTCCTCCTCCCGGAACGGGACCGGCGTGAACTTCGGGTAAGCGCAAATCGTGCCCGCCACGACCAGCTTCGGAACCTGAAGCCGCCGCGCCTGCTCGATCAGTTCGATGCCCATGATGGCGTTTTCGTAGAAGAACCGGCCGGGATGCGCGCGGTTGGCGCCGATGCCGCCCACGGTGGCGGCGAGGTGGAACACGAGGGTGGGGCGGGCGTCCGCGAAAAGCCGGGCAATGGCATTGCGGTCGCGCAGATCGCACTGCTGGCTGCGCGGCACGACGATGTGCGGGCAGCCGCGCGCCCGCAAGCCGTCCACGACGAACGAGCCGAGGAAACCCGCGCCGCCGGTGACGATGACTCGTTGGTTGCTCCAGAAACCCATGACATCAATGTTGCCCGACATCAACGGCTGCGACGCGGCCGGAGAGCTTGTCCTGGAGCATTTTCATGTCGGCGTCCACCATCAGCCGCGCCAGTTCCGTGAATTTCGTGCGCGGCTCCCAACCGAGGACGCGCTTGGCCTTCGAAGCGTCGCCGACGAGGATGTCCACCTCGGCGGGGCGCAGATACCGCTTGTCGAACTCCACATACCGCTGCCAGTCCAGTCCGGCATGACCGAACGCTTCCTGGCAGAATTCCCGGATCGAGTGCGTCTCGCCCGTGGCGATCACGTAATCGTCGGGCGAGTTCTGTTGCAGCATCAGCCACATCGCCTCGACGTATTCCTTCGCGTAGCCCCAGTCGCGCTTCGCGTCCAGATTGCCGAGATAGAGCTTCTTCTGAAGGCCCGCCTTGATGTAGGCGACAGCGCGCGTGATCTTCCGCGTGACGAACGTCTCGCCGCGCCGGGGCGATTCGTGGTTGAAGAGGATGCCGTTGCAGGCGAACAGGTCGTAGCTTTCGCGGTAGTTGACCGTCGCCCAGTAGGCGAAGACCTTCGAGACACCGTAGGGACTGCGCGGGTGAAACGGTGTCGTCTCGCGCTGCGGAATCTCCGCCACCTTCCCGAACATCTCGCTCGACGAGGCCTGGTAGAACTTCGGCCGGGCACCCGCCTCGCGGATCGCTTCCAGGATGCGGATCGTGCCCACCGCCGTCGTGTCGGCGGTGTATTCGGGGATGTCGAAGCTGACGCGGACGTGGCTCTGCGCACCGAGATGGTAAATCTCGTCCGGCTGCATCGCGTGCAGCAGCTTGACCATGTTAACCGAATCGCTGAGGTCGCCGTAGTGCAGCAACAGCCCCGTGCCGCGCACGTGCGGATCCTGGTAGAGATGGTCAATGCGCTCGGTGTTGAAGGTGCTGGCACGGCGGATGATGCCGTGCACCTCGTAACCCTTGCCAAGGAGAAAGTCCGCGAGATAGGAGCCATCCTGCCCCGTGATACCGGTGATCAGCGCGCGCTTCATTCGATTACAATGCAGGGTGTGACGGCCACGGGGCAATCCGTAATGCGTAATACGCAACCCAGAATTACGCATTACTCGTCCGCCTCACGTTCCCTCTTCCCAGCTCGCGAGATATTTGCGCTGCTTGGCCGTCAGCACGTCAATCTTGACGCCAATGGCCTTGAGTTTGAGCGCGGCGATGTTCTCGTCAATCTCGTGCGGCACGGAGTAGCAGCCGGGCTTGAGCTTTTTGACGTTCTTGACCATGTATTCGGCGGAGAGAGCCTGGTTGGCGAAGCTCATGTCCATGACGACGGCCGGGTGGCCCTCGGCGCTGGCGAGGTTGATGAGGCGGCCCTCGCCGAGCAGGAAGATTTTGCGGTTGTCCCTGGTGACGTATTCATCCACGAAAGCGCGGATGGCGCGCTTGCTCTTGGACATGCGCTCCAGCGCGTGGATGTCAATCTCGACGTTGAAGTGGCCGCTGTTGGAGACGATGGCGCCGCTCTTCATGGCGCGGAAATGTTTCTCCGCGATGACGGAGATGTCGCCCGTGACGGTGCAGAAGATGTCGCCAATCGGGGCGGCCTGGTCCATCGGCATGACGGAGAAGCCGTCCATGGCCGCTTCGAGGGCCTTGAGCGGGTCCACCTCGGTGACGATGACGTGGGCGCCCATGCCGGCGGCGCGCATGGCGAGGCCCTTGCCGCACCAGCCGTAGCCGGCGACGACGAAGGTGGAGCCGGCGATGAGGACGTTGGTGGCGCGGATGATGCCGTCGAGCGTGCTCTGGCCCGTGCCGTAGCGGTTGTCGAACATGTGCTTGGTCATCGCGTCGTTCACCGCGATGATCGGGTAGGCCAGCTTCTTGTCGGCGGCCATGGCCTTGAGGCGGATGACGCCGGTGGTGGTCTCCTCGGTGCCACCGATGATGTCCTTGAGCTGATGGCGGCGTTCCTTGTGGAGGACCACGACGGTGTCGGCGCCGTCGTCCATGGTCATGTTCGGGCGGGCGTCGAGGGCGGCCAGGATGTGGCTGTAGTAGGTCTTGCCGTCCTCGCCCTTGATGGCGAAGACGCTGATGCCGTAATCGGCGACCAGCGAAGCGGCGACGTCGTCCTGGGTGGAAAGCGGGTTGGAGGCGCAGGCCACGACCTTCGCGCCGCCGTCCTGCAGGGTGCGCAGGAGGTTGGCGGTCTCGGTGGTGATGTGGAGGCAGGCGGCCAGCGTGTGGCCCTTGAGCGGCTGTTCCTTGGCGAAACGCTTGCGGATGATGGCGAGCACGGGCATGTAGTTGTCGGCCCATTCGATACGGTTCTTGCCGGCCGCGGCGAGGCCGAGGTCTTTGACGTGATGCGGAATCATGGCTGAATCGGTCCTTTCTTGCTTTGCGACGTGCCCGGTGGCGCACCGCGCCATCCGAAACGAGCCGCAGATGCTAGGGGATGGGTCCGGCTGCAACAAGGAAAATTTCTTTGCGCTTGTATGGAATCAACCTTTGGCGTATTAGCGCCCCCGCATGAGCGCACAGGGAAAGGCTTGCGGAGGGACAGCAACGGCTGGAGCCGCGATTTCGGTCGCACCCAACGCGAAACGAATCTTGGTGGTGGACGATGAAGAGTCCATCCGGGAGTTGTTCACGGGGTTGTTCCGGGCGCCAAACTATGCGCTTCGGACGGCGTCCAGCGGCGAAGAAGCGATTGAGCTGGCCAAGACCAGTCTTTTCGACCTTGCCTGCATAGACGTCATGATGCCGGGGTGCGACGGTGTGGAGACCAGCCGGCAGTTGCGGCAGATGCAGCCCGCGCTCAAGACCGTCCTCATCAGCGGTTATGTCGAGGGGGATCGCGCGCGGGCGGTGGAACGGGCCGGCGCGCAAGCTTTCCTGCCCAAGCCGTTCAGCGTCGCCGCAGTCCGGTCGCTGGCGGAGCGGCTTCTGGGTGTTGCGCCCAGCAAGGCAACCCAGCCGCCGCGATAACTGAAACGCCACGCCGCGTGGTTTACAGCCCCTTCAGGCAGTCATCCAACGCTCCGGTCAGTTCCTTGATCGTCTCCTCCGTCTCGTCGCCCATGTGCGCGACGCGGAAACTCAGGCCCTTGATCTTGCCGTAGCCGCCATCAATCAGGATCTTGTGCCGGTCCTTCATCAGCTTCTGCAGCTTCGGCACGTCAATCCGCCGGCCCTTGCTGTCGGCGCGCGCGCCGTTGTCGAAGCAGCTCAACGTGATGGATTGGTAAAGCTCCCCCGGCAACAACTCGATGCCGTTGCGTTTGCCCCAGCCGCGCACCATGCCAGCCAGCTTCTGGTGCCGCGCGAAACGAGTATCGAGTCCCTCGGCAAAGATGTCGTCGAGCTTGGCCGCAAGCGCGTAGATGAGGGGGATCACTGGCGTGCTCGGCGTCATGTTCTTCTCATGGTTCGCCTTGAATTCGATGAAATCGAAGTAATAGCCGCGTCCCGGCACCGACTCGGCGCGCTTCAGCGCACGCGCGCTGACACCAAATACCGCCAGCCCCGGCGGCAAGGCGAAGGCCTTCTGCATGCCCGCCAGCAGCACGTCAATGCCCAGCGCGTCCATCTCAATCTTCACGCCGCTCATGGAACTCACACTGTCCACGATGAACATGACGTCGGGGAATTGCCGGACCACCTCGGCAATGGCGGGCAACGGGTTCATCAGGCCCGTGGAGGTCTCGTTGTGGATGATGGTCAGGGCGTCGTAACGGCCGGTGGCGAGCTTCTCGCGGACCAGTCCGGGCAGAATGGGATCGCCCCAGGCGACCTTCAGCGCATCGGCTTCCTTGCCGCAACGCAAGGACACATCGTTCCACTTGTCGCTGAACGCGCCGCAGCAGCAGTTAAGGACGCGTTTGACGGAGAGGTTGCGCACGGCGGCCTCCATCACGCCCCACGCGCTGGACGTGCTGAGAAACACGGGGTTCTTCGTGTAGAGGAGCTTCTGCAGCTTCGGCTGAATGCTGGCGTAGAGGTCTTGGAATCCTGTGCCGCGATGGCCGATCATCGGCTTGCACATCGCGCGGAACGTGTCTTCGCTGACCTCAATCGGTCCTGGAATGAAAAGTTTGACGTGATCGCGTGTCATAAGGGCGGCGACGATAGCGAAAGCCCGCCCGCATGGCAAGTGCGCTCACCGCATTCGGACGCGCCAGGGCGCAACTTGA